>JAFADT010000892.1 GCA_023424585.1 Pseudomonadota bacterium | reverse complement strand
TGGAGGAAGTGCGTGAGGCCCACCGCGGACAACAGCAGCAGCGACGCGCCCGCCACGCGCAGCCGCCGCGTCCGGAGCGCCGCGGGGTCCGCCTCCAGCGCGGCGATGAGCGCCTCCATGGAGGCGTGGCGGTCCTCGGGCTTCACGGCCAGCCCCTTCACCACCACCTTGCGCAGCCACTGCGGCACGCCGGAGTGCCGGGGCACGCCCTTCACGCGCCCCGCGTGCACCGCCTGGGACAGCTCCTCCACCGTGCCGCCCGCGAAGGGGCGCTCGCCGTAGAGGCCCTCGTAGAGCGCGGCGCAGAAGCCGAACTGGTCGCTGCGTGCGTCGGTGCGCTCCTCGGGCGGGAACTGCTCCGGGGCCATGTACGCGGGCGTGCCGCCCTCCATGGCGCGCGGATGCGTGGGGCTCCCGGGCATCACCGGCGGGGTCACGGCGCCGGACATGATGCGCGACAGGCCGAAGTCCGTGACGCGCACGCGGCCATCCTGGCCCACGAGGATGTTCTCCGGCTTCACGTCGCCGTGCACCACGCCCACCGCGTGCGCGGCGGCGAGCCCCCGGGCCACGGCGAGGAAGACCTCCACCACCTGGCGCCACGGGTGCGGACCGTCGTGCTCCCACGTGCGCAGCGTGTGCGCGTCCACCAGCTCCATGGCCAGGAAGACCTGCCGGCCGAAGGTGCCCACGTCGAAGACGGAGACGACGTGCGGGTGGGAGACGCGGGCCATGGCCTGCGCCTCGCGCAGCACCTGCGTGCGGCCGGCCTCCGCGCCCAGCCCCAGCGCCTCCACCTGGAGGAGCTTGAGCGCCACGCGGCGGTCCAGCTCCGGGTCATAGGCGGCGTACACCACGCTCATCCCGCCCACGCCGAGCATCTCCAGGATGAGGTAGCGGCCCACCGCCGTGCCTCGCGCCAGGGGCGGCGTGGGCAGGCGCAGGCGCGACTTCTTCCCGCGCCACGGGTCCACGGCCAGCGTGGCCAGCTGGCTGTCCAGGACCTCCTCGTCCGGAACGGGCGCGGTGTCGGCCGGAGGTTGCACCTTCAGCGCCTCGGACACCATGCGCCGGCAGGAGGGGCACGTGTCCAGGTGCTCGTCGACGAGCGCCGTCCTGTCGGGAGGCAGCGTCCCGAGCAGGAGGTCCATGAACGTGGGTTCATCCAGACAGGCGAGGGGCATGGGGGCACGGAGGGACGATGGCAGCACAGCAGGAGTCACGGCGTGCGTCGAGTCACCTCCGGGACGTTTCAAGCGTTGACGGGTCGCCTGCCCGGTGGGTGGGACGTCGCTTCGCGAACGCCCCCGCCCCTGCGTATTGAGGCAGGGGTGGCTTTCTGTAGGGTACGAGCATGCGGCGGTCGCGACGTCTCGGATGGGCCGGGCTGATCTCCCTGGCGCTGCACGCCCTCGTGTTCGGGCTCCTGTGGACGCGGGGGCCCGCGTCGTCCACCGGACGCAGGGCGCCGCCGCGCGCGAAGGCGGTGGAGGTGGAGATCGTCACCGTGCCGGCCGGGCCGCCATCGGCCTCGGAGCCGCAGGCCCAACTCGCGACACGGGAGCCGCCGGCCCCGGCCTCTGGCATTCCGGTGGGGGACCCGCCGAAGGGCGCTCCCACGCCGCTTCCCCCGGAGGGGACGCGCGAGGCGCCGGCACATCCGCCGTCCCCCTCGAAGCCACGCGCGCCGCCTCCGTCCGAGCCAGCGACCGCGATGCGAGAGCCCGCGGCACCTCCTGCTGCCGCGACGCACGAGCCCGTGGTGCCCTCGCCTCCTGCCGCCGCGACACGTGAGCCCGTGGTGCAGCCACCTCCTACGACCGCGACGCACGAGGCTGTGGCCCCGCCTCCTACCGCGACGCACGAGGCCGTGGCCCCGCCTCCTGCCACCGCGACGCACGAGCCTGTGGCCCCGCCCCCTACCGCGATGCGCGAGCCCGTGGCCCCGCCTCCTACCGCGACGCACGAGCCCGTGGCCCCGCCTCCTGCCACCGCGACGCACGAGCCCACCGCGCCGCATCCTGCTGTCGTCACCCGGGAGCCGGCGCCTCCCGCCGCCGCGACGCACGAGCCCACTCCGGCCCAAGACGCGCCGCGCGCTTCGGCGGACGACATTCCACGCCTGGACATCGCGACCCGCGCGCCCGCTCCGGACGGTGATCGCCCCGGGGTGGACGCGCCGCGCGCGCAGCCTTCGGGCCCTCTTTCCCCGAACCTGCTCCCCTCCCCCGGATCGAGCACGGGGGTCATCATCACGACGCCGGAGAACTCGCGGGGCGGAGGCCGCACGCTGCGCCCTGGCGACCCCAGCCTGTCCGCCGAAGCCCTCGCCGCCGAGGAGCACGCACGCGTGTCGGAGCGCGTGCAGGGCATCGTCGACGAACGCCGCGCGCGCGACCGCGTGGACACCGGCCGCGTCCATCCGTACTTCGGCACGCTGCGCGCGCAGTTGGAGAAGCAGATGGACGCCCCGCCCCTCTTCGACATGCCCAGCTTCCCCAAGCAACTGATGTACGCGTACGCGGAGAAGGCCAGACAGTTCGGCGCCACCGGCTCCCCCGGGAGCATGCCCGGGCTCCGCCGGGCCCCCAGGCCGGGCGAGGTGCTCGCGAAGCGCACCCGCGACGAGCCCGGCTACGACCGCCTGCGCGGCCTGTCCCAGGCGGGCGAGGAGCTCCAGGACTTCGCCCACGGCGTCAGCACGATGAAGCTCACGGTCACGCTGGAGCTGAACCAGGGCCCGGACGGCCTCCTGCGAGAGGTGAAGCTCATCAGCCGCAGCGGCAACCGCGCCTACGACGACTACGTGCTCCAGGCCGTCCCACCCGCGCTGGGGAAGGTCCCCGCGCCGCCCGAGGACGCGATGGGCGTGCACACCGACGGCATCCGCAGCGTGTGGGCCGTGGAGGGCCGCGTCGTCTACGTGCGCAAGGTCAGCGACATGAAGAAGGGCACGGACAACGTCTACCTCGCCGCCCTGGCCGCCGCGGGACTCCTCGCCGGCAACTTCGACGAGACCACCGGCGAGGTCTACGTCGTCGACGTGCGCAACCCGCACTTCGAATGCCGCTCGCGCCTCCTGCGCGTCTACTGACTCAGGGCGTGAACGCCTCCGGCCACCGCACGCCGCCGCCCAGGGGCCACAGCGCCTCCGCCACGTCGAGCAGCGCCCCGTCCGCCCACCGCCGCCCCACGAGCTGCGCCCCCACCGGCAGGCCCGCCGACGTGCGCCCCAGCGGGAACACCACGACCGGACTCCCCGTCGCGTTGAACAGGCAGGTGAACCCGCCCAGGGCCTCCAGGTAGCCCCGGGGCGCACCGTCCACGTCCACCGGCCCGCCGAACGGCGTGTGCACCGGCGCGGCCGACATCGCCACAGGCACCAGCCACGCGTCCCAGCCGGACAGGAAGTCCTCCAGCAGGGCGATGTGCGCGTCCCGCCGGCTCAGCGCCGCGCCGTAGCCCGCCATGTCCAGGCGCGTGCCCTGGAGGATGGCCCGCGCCAGCCGGTCGCTTTCGTGGGGAAGGAACTGCTGCTGATACCCCTCGCGCGCGGGTGGAGGCAGGGGCGCGCCCACCTCGCCGCCCTGCATCAGCCCCCACACCTCCACGAGGTCCGCGACGTCCTGCCCCGCGGGCACGGCCTGCTCCACCACCACGCCCTCCGCGCGCGCGGCGGCGGTGAAGCGCTGGAACGACTCCCGCGTCTCGCGGTCGGCCTGGAAGGGCCCCAGCGTGTCCGTCCACGCCAGCCGCAGTCCCTGCCGCGCCCGGGGCTTCGCGGCCCCCAGCGGCGCGACGGGCGGCACCTCCGGGGCGAGCGGATCCGCGCCCTCGATGAGCGACAGGATGAGCCGCAGGTCCGCCACCGAGCGCGCCAGCGGCCCCACGCACGCCATGTGGCGCACGTGGCGCGGCCCGCCCGGCATGTCCGGGATGTGGCCCACCGTGGACACGCGGTTCTCCGTGGGCTTGATGCCCACGACGCCGCAGCAGTGCGCCGGCAGCCGGATGGAGCCGCCGATGTCGCTGCCCAGCTCGAACGGGGTGAGCCCCGCCGCCACCGCCGCCGCCGCGCCGCCGCTGGACCCGCCCGGCGTGCGCGCCAGGTCATGCGGGTTGTTCGTCCGGCCGAAGAGCGGCCCATCCGTCTGGAAGTCCCCGGCGAACGGCGGCAGGTTCGTCTTGCCGAAGACGAGGGCCCCCGCCGCCTTCAGCCGGGCCACCGCGGTCGCGTCGCGCGCGGGCACGTGCTCCGCGAAGAGCGGATGGGCGGACGTCGTGCGCAGCGCCTCGGTGCTGAACGCGTCCTTCACCGTGAAGGGCACGCCGTGCAGCGGGCCCCACAGCTCGCCCCGGGCGAGCGC
>JAFADT010000848.1 GCA_023424585.1 Pseudomonadota bacterium | reverse complement strand
CCCCACTCCGGCGTGGCGGGGGCGGCCTCTGCGGCGGGGGCGTCCCACGGCTGCTGGGCGCCGGTGGGCGGCTGGGCCCATGCGGATCCGGCGGCAGCGTTCTCGGTGGTGGCCCACTCCGACTGCGCGGCGGTGTCCGCGCCGGACCACGGCTGAGCCGCGTCCGGGGGCACGGCCTCGGTCGTCGCCCACTCGGGCTGGGCTTCAATGGGGGCCTCTTCCGCGGCGGCCCACTCCTCCTGTGCGGCGATGGGCGCGGCTTCTTCGGTGGCCCACTCGGGCTGGGCTTCGACGGGGGCCTCTTCGGCCGAGGCCCACTCGGGCTGCGCGGCGGCCGGAGCGGCTTCTTCGGTGGCCCACTCCGGCTGAGTGGCGACGGGGGCCTCTTCGGCCGAGGCCCACTCGGGCTGCGTGGCGATGGGCGCGGCTTCCTCGGTGGCCCACTCCGGCTGGGCTTCGATGGGGGCCTCTTCCGCAGTCGCCCACTCCGACGAGGCTGTGGCCGGCGCGGCGGCTTCCCCGGTCGCGTTCCATTCCGGCTGGGCTGCGACGGGCGCGGCTTCCTCGGTGGCCCACTCGGGCTGGGCCTCGATGGGAGCCTCTTCGGCGGCCCAGTCCGACTGTGCGACGGCGGGCGCGGCGGTTTCAGCCGTGGCCCACTCGGGCTGCGCGGCGACGGGGACGGCCTCTTCGGTGGCCCACTCCGGTTGAGCCTCGATGGGCGCGGCCTCCGCGGTCGCCCACTCGGGCTGTGTGGCGACGGGCGTGGTGCCGTCAGCCGTGGCCCACTCGGGCTGCGCCTCGATGGGCGCGGCTTCGGCCGTCGCCCAGTCCGACTGCGTGGCGACAGGTGCGGTGGTTTCAGCTGTGGCCCACTCGGACTGCGCCGAAGCGGGCGCGGCCTCTTCCTGCGCGGCCCACTCAGACTGCTGCGCGGCGACGGGCGCGGCCTCTTCCGTGGCCCATTCCGGCTGAGTGGCGACGGGGGCGGCTTCCTGCGCGGCCCACTCGGGCTGCGCGGCAACGGGTGCTGCCTCTTCGGGCGTGGCCCACTCGGGCTGGGCTTCGATCGGGGCTTCTTCGGCGGTGGCCCACTCGGGCTGGGCCTCGATGGGCGCGGCTTCCGTGGTTTCCCACTGCGACTGTGTCGGACCGGCGGTTGCGCCTTCGGTGGTGGTGGCCCAACCGGACTGAGCTTCCGTGGGCGAGGCTGCCGCCGTGTTCCAGTCGGCCTGCGTCGCAACGGGCGCAGTGCCTTCCTCCGTGGCCCATTCCGGCTGCGCCTCGATGGGAGCCTCTTCCGCGGCCCACTCGGGCTGGGCCTCGATGGGTGCGGCTTCTTCCGTGGCGCTCCAGTCGGCGGCCTGGGCCGGCTGCGCGGCTTCAGGCGTGGCCCACTCGGACTCGATCACCGGAGCCTCTTCGGCCGTGGGCGTCCATTCGCCCTGGGCTTCAGCGACGGACGCCGCCGTGGAGGCGGCCCATGCGGAGTCGGAGGCCGGGGCATCCCATGCGGACGTGGCGCTCGCGGCGGGCTGCTCGGGCGACGCGGCGGACCCCGCCTGCGCCGGACCGGTTCCCTCCGCCGAGTCGGCGGCGGCCCACTCGGGCTGGAGCTCGATGGGGGCGGCGTCCTCGGACGGCTGCGCCCACTCGGACGCGCCGGCGGTGGGCTCCATGGCATCGGCGGCCCACTCGGGCTGGAGCTCGATGGCGGCCGATGTGTCCTGCATGCCCACGGTGTTGGTGGCGTCAGAGGGCTCACCTTCGGCGGCCCACTGCTGCGCATCCTGACCCGACGTGTTCCACGCCGAAGCCTCGGTGGACTGCGCTTCGGCGAGCGACTCCGCCGCGGTGGCCAGTGGCACGACATCGTCGGCATGGCCGCTCAGCTCGCCCCACTGATTCGATGCAGGCGCCGCTTCAGCCACGGGCTCGACATCGTCCGCGCCGAGCTCCAGCGTGTCGGCTTCGATGTCCGGGCCGACGGGGATGCTGCGGATCCGCAGCGACGGGATGCCCGTCTCGTTCGCGAACGGGGAGGGCGGCGGAGTGAGCTGCTCCTCTTCGGCGCCCAGGTCAGCCACGTCGAAGGTCTGCGCCTCCACGCCGGCCGCGACCACCGGGGCCGCGCTTCCCTCCGCGGTGCCTTCGTGGGCGACGTCGTTCGCGTCGAGGGCGATCTCTTCGGCAGGGACTTCCTGCGAGGCAGCACCCGCCGCGTTCTCACCACCGGCCTGCCACTCCGTGGAGACGTCGCTCGCGTCGAGGGCGATCTCCTCCGCGGGCGTTTCCGCATGGGCCTGCCACGTCGCGGCGGTGGACGCGGACTCAGCGCCATCCGTGGCGCCACCCGTCTGCGCATTGTCGGAGGACTGCCACTCCGTCGCGACATCGCTCGAGTCGAGCGCGATCTCGTCGGCGGAAGCCTGCGCCGCGACATCGCTGCCGGCCTGCCACTCCGTGGCGACGTCATCGGTGCCGAGGGTGATCTCCTCGGCGGAAGCCTGCACCGGAGCCGCGCTGTCGGCCTGCCACTCCGTGGCGACATCGCTCACGCCGAGTGCAATCTCCTCGCTGGAGGACTGTGCCGCTGCGGCGCTGTCGGCCTGCCACTCCGTGGCGGCGTCGGCTGTGCCGAGAGCAACTTCGTTGGAGCCCTGCGCCGACGTGGCGTTGTCCGCCTGCCACTCCGTGGCGACGTCGGCTGTGCCGAGCTCGATTTCATCGGAGCCCTGCGCAGAGGTGGCGTTGTCGGCCTGCCAATCCGTGGCGACGTCGGCTGTGCCGAGCTCGATTTCGTCGGCGCCCTGCGCAGAGGCGACGTTGTCGGCCTGCCAATCCGTGGCGACGTCGGCTGTGCCGAGAGCAACTTCGTCGGCGCCCTGCGCAGAGGCGGCGTTGTCTGACTGCCAATCCGTCGCGGCGTCAGCCGTAGCAGGAGCGCTCGCGTTGGCGGAGGCGTCGGCCTGCCAGTCCGTGGCGACATCGCTCGAATCGAGCGCGATTTCCTCGGCGGCGACGGCGCTGTCCGCCGCCCAGTCCGTCGTGGCGTGGCTCGCGTTCTCGCTCGTGGAGGCCGTCGTATCGGCCTGCCAGTTCGTGGCGACATCGTTCGTGCCGAGTGCGATCTCCTCGGCAGGAACTTCCGAGGTGCCCGGAGCGCTGCTCTGCCAATCCGTAGCGACATCCTCGGTGCCGAGCGCGATCTCTCCTGCTCCTTCCGGTGATGCACTCGCAGGGGCCTGCCACTCGGTGGCGACGTCGTTCGTGCTCAGCGCGACCGCGTCGGCCGCGGCTTCGGTCGATGTGCCGGCCTGCCAGTCCGTGGCGACGTCGTTCGTGCTCAGCGCGATCTCTTCCGCAGCCGCAGTGCCGCCGGTCTGCCAATCCGGGGTGACCGCGCCTGCCTCCGCCGGAGTCTCAGCACCGGCCTGCCAATCTGTTGTGGCGACGTCGTTCGTGCTCAGCGCGACCGCGTCGTCAGCCGGAGGCTCGGCGGTCGCCTGCCAGTCCGTGGCGACGTCGTTCGTGCTCAGCGCGACCGCGTCGGCCGCCGCAACTTCGCCAGCCTCGCTCCACTCCGTGGCGGCATCGCTGGTAGCGAGCGCGACCGCGTCGGCCGCCGGAGTCTCGCCCGCTGCATTCCACTCGGTGGCGACATCGCTCGTGCTGAGCGGGATCTCCTCCGCCTCCGGACTCGCCTGCCACGCAGCCACGGCCTCGGCTGTGCCAGTGGCCGCGTCACCGGACTGCCAGGTACCCGCGCTAGCCGTCTCCGGCTGCCAGTCCGTGGCGACGTCGCCCGCGTCCAGGGCGATCTCCTCCGCGGGCGCTTCCGTGGCCGCGTCACCGTCGGTCCACGCCTCCGCGATGTCACCCGTGCCGAGCGCGAGCTCCCCACCTGCCTCCGGCGCTCCGGCGACCGGGGCCGCATCCGTTCCCCACGCTCCGGCCGTCTCCGTGGCGACCGGCTGCGCCTCCACCGGCGCGGCAGGCTCTGCCGTCGCGACGTCGCTCCAGTCCCACTCCGTGGCGGTGCCATCGGCCGGCGCCGTCGGCTCCACCGCGAGCGGCGCGGTATCGAGCGCGCTGGCGCGGGACTCCTCGGACTCCACCGCCAGCGGGGCCGCGTCCCACGCCGCGTCCACCGGCGCGGGCGACAGGTCCTCGGCGAGCACCGCCTCGGGGAGGGGCTCGGCCTCCAGCAGCTCCGCGTCGTCGGCCGAGTGCTCCGTGGAGGCCAGCGCCTCCGCCATCGGATCCAGGCCGGACGTCGCTGGGGGCTGGGCCTCCGCCTCGACCTCCATCGACAGGTCCGCGAACGAGTCCTCCAGCGACGGCTCCGGCGCGGCGGCCACCGGGGGCGGCGTCTCCACGGACAACCCGGAGAAGTCCTCCTCCGCGCTCGACGCCCACGTCTGCGCGGCCGGCGCGGATGCCGCCACGGGCGCCTGCGGCATCCACGGCGCGGGTTCACTCAGCGAGGGGATGTCGATGTCGTCCGTGCTGAGGTTCAGGCTGTCCGGCTCGGCGGGCGCCTGCGGGGCGTACCCTCCGGCCTGCGGATCCACCGGGGCCACGTAGCCCGCCGTGTTCGGGTCGTACCCCTGCTGCGCCCAGGCTGCCGCCGCGTTCGGATCATAGGCCGCCGCATTGGGGTCGTAGGCCGCAGCGTTCGGGTCGTAAGCGGCAGCGTTGGGGTCGTAGGCCGCAGCGTTGGGGTCGTAGGCCGCAGCGTTCGGGTCGTAGGCCGCAGCGTTGGGGTCGTAAGCGGCAGCGTTCGGGTCGTAGGCCGCAGCGTTGGGGTCATAGCCGGCGGGGTAGGCGTACCACTGGCCATCCTCGCCGTAGTACCCCTGGGCGTTGGGGTCATAGCCGGCGGGGTAGGCGTACCACTGGCCATCTTCGCCGTAGTACCCCTGGGCGTTGGGGTCGTAGCCGGCGGGGTAGGCGTACCACTGGCCATCTTCGCCGTAATACCCCTGGGGCTGCGGCTCCGGCTGGGCCCACGCCTGGGCCGCCGCCGCGGTGTCCGCCGCGTCCTGGATGCCCAAGAGGCCGCGCAACTCGACCCAGCGAGCCTCCTCGACGGCGGACAGGCTTCCCAGCTTCCGCTTCTCATCCAGGAAGCGGAACTCTCTCATCGCGGCGCGCGTATCGGACATCCGTCACCTTGCTGCGCCAGCGTCCAACGGGGACCGTCGCAGCGAAATCTTTGGAGACCGCCGAGTGTAGGGGACTCCCGCCAGGGGGTAAACCAATCCGCCACGCCCGACCGGCTGCTACCTCCCCGAGAGGGCGGTGCGCACGGCCTGGTCCAGGCTGGCGAAGTCCTTTTCGTAGGTGGCCTTCAGGACCTCCTGGAAGGAGCCGGACTGGCCCACCTTCTGGACGAAGTCCAGGAGGCGCTCCTGGCCCCCCAGCCGCACCAGCTCCCGGACCGCCATGGCGGACGTGCCGTAGGCGATTTCCGGGTCGGCCATGGAGATGAGCGCCCGCGAGTCCATGTCCGACAGGCTCGGCAGGGAGCCCTGCTTCGCGTGGCCCCGCATCCGGTCGCGCAGGCCGCGCGGGGGGCCGTCCAGCCCCAGGTAGCGCCACTCGATGTACTCGGCCAGGCCCTCGTTGAACCAGCGGGGCAGGGCGTCGCCGCCGCGCGGGCAGATTTCGTCCAGCGCCGCGTGGACGTACTCGTGGACGAGCGTGGCCTTCGTGTTCTGGGTCAGCTCCGCCGCGTCGTTCATGCGGATGGCGTTGTCGTGGTACAGGCCCGCCACCCGGGCCGCGTAGGTCTCGCCGAGGTGCGTGGCGAACTCGTCGCGGGTGTAGAGCACCACGTTCAGCTGCCGCTCGCGGGCCCGCCCCAGGGTTCGCTGGGTGAAGTCATAGGCCTCGTCGAGCGCGGAGACGACCTTGCCCTCGTACTCCGCGCGCTGGCCGAAGTCCCGGTTGCTGTTGAAGTAGCGGATGGCGAAGCGCCGGTTCTGGCGCACGCGCATGCCGTCCTTGCCCTCGCTGGACTCGTAGCTGAGCCCCGCGGAGACCACGTCCCCGCCCGCGCTCCCCTTCGCCTGGCGCGTGTTCCCCGGGGCGGGCTCGCCGTTCATCCGCAGCTCCAGGCGCTCCGCCTCGCGCCGCGCGGCCCCCTCCTCCGACACCTGCGCGCGCGCCTGCTGCATCAGCTTCCGCGCCTCCGCGGCCTCCTTCGACTTCGGGGGCACCCGCTGCAGCGTGGCCAGCGCCCCCGCCGAGTCCTTGTCCAGCAGCTGCAGCCGCCCCAGCTCCAGCGCGAAGGCGCCGTCCTTGGGGAACTGCTCCAGGCCCTTCTTCAGCGCCTCCTCCGCGGCCGCCCGCTGGTCCGTCTTCAGCGCGGAGCGCGCCAGGCACCGCAGGCCGCCCGCCGTCTCCTGGAAGGCCACGGCGCGCTCGCCCAGCGAGTACGCCATCACCGCGTCGTCCGCGAGCAGCGCCTCGCAGCCCTTGAGCAGCGGCCCCGCCACCTGCGGCCGCTGCGGCTCCGGGTAGGCCGCTGGATCCGCGGCGGCGAACGCGAGGTACAGCTCCTCCCACTCCTTGTGGGCGGCCAGCTCCTTCGCCTTCTGCGCGGGAGGGGCGGCGGCGAGCAGCAGCACGGCGATGAGGGGCGTATTCATGGGCTCGCGGAGTATCGCCGAAGCCCCGAGCGCCCGCGCAAGCCTCCCCGCCCTACGTCCGGGCGACCTGCCAGCCCTGGGCCTCCAGGGCCGCCATCAGCTCCTGGATGTGGGGGTGGCCGGTGGTCTCCAGCATCACCTCCACCGTGGCCTCGCCCAGGCCCGCCTTGGAGAAGGCGCGGTCGTGGTGGAGGTCCACCACGTTGGCGCGCAGCTCGGCGATCTGCGTGGTGAGCCGCGCGAGCATGCCGGGCCTGTCCGGCAGCCGCACCTCCAACTGCACCAGGCGGCCCGCCTTCACGAGGCCGCGCTCGATGATGCGGCTGATGACGTTCATGTCGATGTTGCCGCCGCCCACGATGATGGCGACGCGCTTGCCCTTCGCCTGCGGGATCCGGCCGTTGACGAGCGCCGCCAGCCCCGCCGCGCCCGCGCCCTCGGCCACCGACTTCTCCTGCTCCAGCATCATCAGGATGGCGGCGGCGATCTCCTCCTCGTCCACCGTCACCACCGTGTCCACGTACCTGCGCACGTGCTCGAAGGTGAGCTCCCCCGGCACCTTCACCGCGATGCCGTCCGCGATGGTGGTGCCCGCGCTCGTCAGCTCCGTGCGCCTCCCGGCATCCAGCGACGCCTTCATGCTGGCGATGGTGGAGGCCTGCACGCCCACCACCTGGATGCGCGGGTTCGTCTCCTTGAGGGCCACGGCCACGCCGGAGATGAGCCCGCCGCCGCCCACCGGCACCACCACCAGCTCCAGGTCCGGGCACTGCTCCAGCAGCTCCAGCGCGAGCGTGCCCTGGCCCGCGATGACGTGCGGGTCGTTGAAGGGGTGCACGAACACCAGGTGCTCCGCGGCCTGGATGCGCAGGGCCTCCGCGTAGGCCTCGTCGAAGTTGGCGCCCTTGAGCACCACGCGCGCGCCGTAGTCATCGCGCGTGCGCGTGACCTTGATGAGCGGCGTGCGCTCCGGCATCACGATGGTGGCGCGGATGCCCAGCCGGCGCGCGTGGTACGCCACGCCCTGCGCGTGGTTGCCGGCGGAGGCCGCGATGACGCCGCGGCGCTTCTCGTCGTCCGTCAGCGTCAGCAGCTTGTTGAGCGCGCCGCGCTCCTTGAAGGCGCCGGTGCGCTGGAGGTTCTCCAGCTTGAAGTACACCACCGCGCAGTCGGTCTTCTCCGTGAAGTAGTCCGACGCGGGGCACGGCGTGGGGCGCAGCGCGGCGCGGATGCGCTCGCGCGCCGCCTGGATGTCCTGCAGGGTCACCATCATGGGCGGCCGTGTAGCGGAAGCGCGGCCCGCACGGAAGCGGCCCGGTGCCCCGCGCCTGCCTGCCCGCGCGCGGCGGGGTGCGTCAGATGCCGCGCAGCACCGTGGCCTTGCCCACCCGGCCAATGGCCAGGATGTAGGCGGCCGTCCGCATGGAGACCTTCCGCGAGCGGGCGATCTGCGCCACCCGGTCGTAGGCCTCCTTCATGGTCTTCTCCAGCTCCGCGTTGACCCGGTCCTCCTCCCAGGAGACGTGCTGGAGGTTCTGCACCCACTCCAGGTAGCTCACCGTCACCCCGCCCGCGCTGGCCAGGATGTCCGGCACCACGAAGATGCCGCGCTTCTCCAGGATGTCGTCCGCCTCCGGCTGGGTGGGGCCGTTGGCGCCCTCCACCACCAGGCGCGCGCGCACGCTGCTGGCGTTGTCGCGGGTGAGCACGTGGCCCAGGGCGGCGGGGATGAGCACCTCACAGTCCGCCGCGAGCACGTCCTCGTTGGTGCACGGCGTGCCGCCGCTGAAGCCCGTCACGGTGCCGGTGCGCTTCACGTGCTCGAAGAGGGACGGCACGTCCAGGCCCATGGGGTTGTACATGCCGCCCAGCACGTCGGACGCGGCCACCACCACGCCGCCGTCGCCCCAGATGAGCTGCGCGATGTGGCTGCCCACGTTGCCGAAGCCCTGGATGGCGAAGCGCGTGCCCTTCACCGGCATGCCCAGGTCCCGCAGGATTTCGCGGCACACGTAGAGCAGGCCGCGGCCGGTGGCGGCCTCGCGGCCCTTGGAGCCGTACAGCTCCAGGGGCTTGCCCGTCACCACCGCGGGCGAGTGCCCGTGGTAGCGCGAGTACTGGTCCATCACCCAGGCCATCACCTGGGGGTTGGTGTTGACGTCCGGCGCGGGGATGTCCCGCGTGGGCCCGATGACGTCTTGAATCTGATCCACGAACTTGCGCGTGAGCCGCTCCACCTCCTTGAGGCTCATCTGCGCGGGGTCGCACGCCACGCCGCCCTTGGCGCCGCCGTAGGGCACGTTCACCACGGCCGTCTTCCACGTCATCAGCGACGCGAGCGACACGCACTCGTCCTGGTCCAGGGCGGGGTGGTAGCGCAGGCCGCCCTTCATGGGGCCGCGGCTGTTGTCGTGCTGGATGCGGTAGCCCAGGAACGTGCGGATCTCCCCGGAGTCCATCTCGATGGACACCTGCACCTTCACCTCGCGCAGGGGCGTGGCCAGGAGCGTCTCGATGGGCGTGCCCACGTCCATCACCCGCGCGGCCTTGCGGAAGTAGTAGTTGGTGCCGTCGACGGCGTTCATGGCGGGCTTCACTCCTGGGGACAGACGGAAAACCTTAACAGAAGCGGTGCGCTACGATGGGGGCGACCATGCCCCCCCACCCCCCGGACGGCAGCGAGGCCGGCTCGTCCCTGCAGGGGCTGGCGCGGCGGATCCGCGCGCTGCGCGAGCGCCGGGGCCTCACCCAGGAGGACTTCGCCGCCCGGTGCGACATCTCCGTGAGCTTCGTGTCCCTGCTGGAGCGCGGCGAGCGCAACCCCAGCTACGACACGCTCCTCCAGGTCGCGGCCGCGCTGGAGCTGCCGCTGTGGGAGCTGTTCCGGCTGGAGGACGCGGAGGACGCGGGGGCTCATCGGCTGGTGGAGTGGGTGCGGCTGAAGGGACTGGGCCGGGAGGACGTGGACCGCCTCCTGGCCGTGGCGGAGGCGATGTTCAGCGGCGGGCCGGGCGCCGGGCTGCCCCCGGCGGAGGCGGGTGGCGCGGCCTGCGCGTCACCGGAGTGCGGCCGGCCCGTGCTGGCCCGGGGGCTGTGCGTGGCGCACTACCACCGGGCCCGCAGGAAGAAGGCGGCGCCGGAGCCTTGAGGGGGCCTTGGGTACACCGGAAGGCGCCCCCTCGAGGCCGGAGCGCTACTTGCGCTTGGCGCGCTCGACCTTGAGTGTCTTGCCCTCGCCGTGGGGCTTGCCGTGGGTGGCCTCGAAGCCCGCCACGTCCTCCTCCGCGACGAAGACGTACGCGTAGGTGGGGCGCAGGTCGGTGCGCAGCACCTTGCCCGCCGGAGCGCCCGCGGCCTCCAGCGCGGCGGTGACGCCCGCCTCGTCCAGGCCCTCCTGGCGGCCCAGGCCCACCCACAGCCGCGCCTGGCCGGGGAGGTCCGGCAGGGCCTCGTGGCGGGGGCGGCGCTCCTCGCGCTGGCCGCGCGGACGGTGCCGCTCCAGCTTCAGCGGCTTGTCGTTGTGCGGCTTGCCGTTGAGCGACTCGAAGCCCGCGGCGTCCGCCTCCGGCACGTAGACGTAGCCGTAGGTGGGGCGGGTGAGGGCCTTGAGGACCTTGCCGGCCGGGGCGCCCAGGGCCTCCAGCGCGGCGGGCAGCTTCGCCTCGTCCATGCCGTCGTCCGCGCCCAGGTTCACCCAGAGCTTCACCTCGCCGGGGCCCGCGTCCGGGGACGGGGGCGGGCGGGTGCCGGAGGCGTCGCGCTCGCTGCGCGGCTTGCTCTTCTCCACGCGCAGCGTCTTGCCGCCGTGCTGCTTGCCGTTGAGGGCCTCGAAGCCCGCGGAGTCCTCCTCCGCCACGAAGACGTACGCGAACGTGGGGCGCAGCTCCGCGCGCACCAGCTTGCCCACCGGCGCGCCCGCTTCCTCCATGGCCGTGGCGATGCTGCCCGGCCCCAGGCCGTCCGCGGTGCCCAGGTTCACCCAGAGCTTCGTCTCACCCGGGC
>JAFADT010000706.1 GCA_023424585.1 Pseudomonadota bacterium | reverse complement strand
CGACGCCGCGCACCAGGTGGGGGCCGGCGTCGAAGCGGCGCTCGAAGAGGGAGACCTGCTCCTGGGTGAAGAGCGGGCCGGGGTCCTTGCCGCCCGCGATCTCGCCGCCCAGCCCCATGGGCACCAGCGGCGGCGGGGGCGGAGGTGGGGGGCGCGGCTGGGCGGCGAGCAGCTCCAGCTTCGGCGGCGTGCCCGCGTGGACGCGCACGCGGGGGAGCAGCGACAGGAAGCGCGCGGGCACGGGCGAGGCGCGGGCCTCCGCGCGCGAGGCGAGCACCAGCAGGTACTCCTTCGCGCGGCTGGCGGCGACGTTGAGGATGGGCACCAGCGTGTGCGGCGGGAAGGGCCGGCCCCCGGCCACGGTGTCCACCATCACCACGTCGTACTGGGTGCCCTGCTGGCGGTGGATGGTGGAGGCGCTGAACATGTCGTGGCGCAGCCCCGCCGCGTTGCCCAGCTTGCGCAGCAGCGCCGCCTGCGCGCGGTAGGGCGTCACGCACAGCACGGTGAGGCCCAGGCGCACGGCCTGGCGGGCCAGCGTCACGGCGAGCTCCGCGGACAGCTCGCGCTGGTAGCCGGAGCCCGTCTCGCCGCGGCCGTGGGTGAGTCGGCGGGTGTCGCGGCTGAGGCCATCCAGCACCAGCCACATGGCCCGGGACGGGAAGGCGGGCACGGGCGGGGGCTTCCGGGCGCGGTCCTTCACGAGGTCGCCGTCCTCCAGCGCGCCGCCGTAGCAGAAGTGGCTCACCACCTTCGCGATGTCCGGGTGCATGCGGTGCTGGGTGCGCAGGAGCAGCACGTCCGGGCGCTCGGCGTCCCTCACCGCGTCCTCCAGGTGGGACAGGGCGCTGGCGCGGAGCCACGTCTGGGTGCCCCTCCCCGCCCCTTCCGCCGCGCGGCTCACGGGGCCGATCTGCTTGGGGTCGCCCGCGAGCGTCACCTGCCTCGCCAGCGGGGCCAGCAGCGCCGTCGCCGCGCGCGTCACCATGCCGGCCTCGTCCACGACGAGCCGCTGGAAGGTCTCCTCGCCCTCCAGTTCCGACACGAGCCGCAGGGCGCGGTGCACGGTGAGCACCATGAGGGGGCTGTCGCCCTTCTCCGCCTCCTTGAGCGTGGGGTCCTTCACGCGGCCGCGCAGCGTGCGCAGCTCCGCCTGCATGCGGGCGAGCTCCGGCGCGGCGCCGCCCCGGGCGCGCTCCAGGGTGAGCTCGCGCTCGCGCTGCTGGATGGTGTTGATGAGCTTGCTGGACTTGTTCTCCTCCAGCGCCACGGTGGGCAGCTTGTGGAGGGCCTCGCTGGCGCCGGTGCCACCCCGGAAGATGCTGCGGGCCAGCGGGCGCAGCGGGATGGGCTCACGCTCCAGCAGGGCGCTGACGCGCAGCACCAGCTCGTCCGCCGCGCGGTTGGTGGGGGCCACCGCGAGGATGCGCTCGTCCGGATAGGCGCGCAGGGCGCGGGCGATGAGGTCCGCGACGGCCGTCGTCTTTCCGGTGCCGGGTGGGCCCCAGATGCTGCCCCACGGCTGGCGCCACAGCCGGTCCACGGGGATGAGCTCCGCGTCCCGGGGAGCTGCCGGGGATGGGAGGAGCTCCCCCTTCGCGCGCGCCAGGGCCTTGTCGAGCGCGGGGACGCGGTCCTCGTAGGCGGCCGCGGCCGCGCACAGGGCTTCCGCGAAGTCATAGGGCCGGTAGCACCAGCGCTCGCAGGAGAGGACGCGGCGGTCCAGGTCCTCGCCGGAGTCCGACGCGGCGAAGACGCGGCCGGACTCGAAGTCCAGGTGGACGATGTTCCCCGCGAACACCAGCTCCTCGCCCAGGAAGCCCAGCAGCGAGCCCCCGGACCAGTCCGGATCCGCGGCGGGGACGGGCACGAGCCCCAGCACGCCGGGCCCGGCCAGCCCCACCTCGCGGGCCTCCTGGAGCCGCTGTGCGCGGTACTGGCTGCGCTCGGCCACCAGCGCGTCGCGCAGGTCTTCCGGCAGGTAGGACGGGGCGACCCACTGCTCCCGGCGGCGCCCGGACGACACGGCTGCCTGCATGGCCTGTCGCTCCGCCGGGGTGGCGTCACCTGACGCGGACACGTCGCGGGTGGGCGACTCCTCCGGCGGGCGCGCGTCGGCGGCATCTTCCACGCGGACCAGCTCCGGCGCGGGCGGCTCCGGCGCGCGGTGTGGCGCCGCACCCGATGCGGCGTCCGCGACGAAGGGCTCGGAGTCCCGCGTGCCCAGCGCCTCGTTGTCCGGCGGACTGGTGGCTTCGTCCCCCCGCGCGGCGGGGCGCGTGGGCACCGCGCGGTTCACGCGGTGGGAGGCCGGCATGGAGGCCAGCGCCTCGGAGTCCAGCTCGCGGAAGGTCAGCGTCCTCGCCTTCGCGGACGCCCTGCCCTTCACCTCCGTCGGCTTCGGCGCGGGCTCGGCGTCCTCCTCGCGCGGCGGCCAGGACGGCCGGACCCGCAGCACGGGCGCGGCGTGTCCCGCCTGGACGTCCGTGTCGTACTCCACGCGGAGCGCGGGCATGAGGTCGTCCGGAGCACGCTCGTCCCGCGGCGCCTCCCCCTGACCCGACTCCTCGTCCGTCCTGCGCATCATACGGGGTGCTCGCGGCGGCCCTTCCACAACGCCGGAGAGGGCGGTGCCGGGAGCCGGCCAAGCTAGGGGAGGCGTCGATCTGCGTCAACGCGCGCGAGGGCCCCTCGCACGCCTGCACCGGCGGTGAAGCCCCGCCGCTTCACGCACGACGGCCCGGGCCGCGCACCCTCGCGGACCCGGGCCGTCATCACCGCGAGCACGCCCCTCGCGGGCTACAGCAGCGAGCAGAGCAGCCCGCTGCCCGTGCCCGCCGGGCAACCCGTGCCCTGGCAGTACGCGGGGCCCACGCCGATGGAGATGAGGCCCTGGAGGCTGGGGACCTTCACCTTGCACGTGCCCGTGGTCGCGTTGCCAGAGGCGTCCTTCACCTCGTAGACCATCGTGTAGACGCGGCCGTTGCCCAGCAGGCTGGACTCCGCGCGCAGCTGCGCGGACTTCCGGTCCGCGGCCAGCTTGATGTCGTCGCACTTGAAGAGGTTCAGGCTGACCAGCGCGTCCTCCGTCTCATCCGACTCCACGCGGAGGATGGTGGCGGACTGCTGGAGGTTCATCGTCCCGCCGCAGTTGTCCGTCGCCGCCTGCGCGCAGTCCGCCAGCGTCACCGTCTTGTAGTCCGCGAACGGCGAGCGCGGCAGCACCAGGTCCCTGCTCGCCCCGGCCACCGGCCCCGTCTGGTCCACCACCGTCACCGTCGCGGAGCACGAAGCCGAGTCCATGCCGTCCGACACCGTGAGCGTCACCGGCGTCGCGCCCACCGTGTAGGGCCCCGCCGGGCTCTGCTGACGGCTCAGCGCCTGCGGGAAGAGGTCCACGTCATACGAGCCGTTGTCGATGGACGCCGGCGCCGAGCAGGCCGCGTCCGCCACCACCGTCACGTTCTCGCACATCGCCACCGGCGCCTGGTTCGCCACACAGCCGCCGTCGGCCGACAGCGTCACCACCGCCGTGTTGTTCGTCTCGTCGTCCTCCGGAAAGAAGTCGAAGGTGTCCGCGACCACGTACAGCCGCTGCGTGCCCTCCGGCACCGTCACCACCTTGGAGAACGGATAGCGCTCCTGACCCACCAGCCAGGGCACGTCGATGGTGTCGAGCAGCGTGCCCCCTTCCGCCGGGTTCCCCGCGTAGATGCCCGCGATGGACGGGTCGATGCCCGTGGGCGCCGCGTTCTGGATGGCGCCCGTCACCGTCAGCGTGTCGCCCTCACACGTCACCCCCACCTCGGACACCGCCAGGTCGATGCCCGTGTGCAACGCCGACCGGGCCTCGCCCACGACCGCGCCGTCCTCCAGGGTTTCGGTACCGCAGCCGCCCAGCACCAGCAGGGAGGCGAACAGGGACAGCGGACGGCGCAAGGACATGACTCTCTCCAATGAGAAGGGCGGTGCCGGGATGTGGGGAGCGGGCCTGATGCCAGACAATGACAGCCAGGCCCGTGAACAATTCTCTGCCACAAACGGATTTTTCTAGCAATACAGGCAAAGCTGTACCCAGATCCAGGGGCACAGACACCCCATTGGAGCCCCAATGACCCGGTTGTCATTCTTTGCGAGGAGTCGAGAAACGACGCACGCGGTGTCTGGGTTTGGACGACCTGACAGGTCGCCGGCCCCTCGGGGAACAGGCGGGCGGGCGGCCGTCGCAGTGGACAGGGCCCGCCCTGATGGGGTTGGTTGGGCCCTCCCCCCGCTGTTGAGGGGAGCACGCCCATGGCCTCCATCACCCCGCGCTACGCCCACCCGTTCCTCCCCGTCACCCGCGCCGACATGCAGGCCCGGGGGTGGGAGCAGTGCGACATCATCATCGTGAGCGGCGACGCCTACGTGGACCACCCGGCCTTCGGGCCGGTGCTGATCGCGCGCTTCCTGGAGGGGCGGGGCTTCAAGGTGGGGATCATCCCCCAGCCGGACTGGCACTCGGCGGAGCCCTTCAAGGCGCTGGGGGCGCCCCGGCTCTTCTTCGGGGTGGCGGCGGGCAACCTGGACTCGATGCTCAACCGGCTGACGGCCCAGAAGAAGAACCGCTCGGAGGACCAGTACAGCCCGGGCGGGCGGACGAACTGCCGGCCGGACCGGGCCTCCATCGTCTACGCGCAGCGCTGCCGGGAGGCGTACCCGGAGGCGCCCATCGTCCTGGGCGGCATCGAGGCCAGCCTGCGCCGCATCGCGCACTTCGACTACTGGAGCGAGAAGGTGCGCCGCTCCATCCTCTTCGACGCCAAGGCGGACCTGCTGGTGTTCGGCATGGGCGAGCGGCCCATCTGGGAGATCGCCGACCGGCTCAACCGGGGCGAGCGCATCGAGGACCTGAAGGACATCCGGGGCACCGCGCACCTCATCAGCGACGCGGTGATGAAGGCCCTGGAGGCGGACCCGGCGAGGCGCGCGGCGGACTCGAAGGTGGTGGTGCTGCCCTCCTACGAGGAGGTGGTGGCGGACACGCGCGCCTTCGCGGTGATGAGCCGGGACTTCCAGTTGGAGACCAACCCCGGCAACGCGCGCGCCATCGCGCAGCGCCACGGCAACCGCGCCATCTACATGAACCCGCCCGCCCGGCCGCTGGAGGACGGCGCCGGGGACGCGCCCGGGGACACGTCCACGGTGGCCATGGACGAGCTGTATGACCTGAAGTTCAACCGCGTGCCGCACCCCATGTACCGGGAGCCCATCCCCGCGTACGAGACGGTGAAGCACTCGGTGGTGCTGATGCGCGGGTGCTTTGGCGGCTGCACCTTCTGCTCCATCACGGAGCACGAGGGGCGCGTCATCCAGAGCCGCTCCGCCCAGAGCGTGATGCGCGAGGTGCGCGAGCTGCGGCGCATGGGGGACTTCCGGGGGACCATCACGGACCTGGGGGGGCCCACGGCGAACATGTACAAGCTCAAGTGCAAGAGCCCGGACATCGAGAGCCGCTGCCGCAAGCTGTCGTGCGTGCACCCGGGCGTGTGCGAGAACCTCCAGACGGACCATGGGCCGCTCATCTCGCTGATGCGGGAGGTGCGCGAGGAGCCGGGCATCAAGCACGTCTTCATCGCGAGCGGCGTGCGGTACGACCTGGCGGAGCGCTCGCCGGAGTACGTGAAGGAGCTGGCGGCGCACCACGTGGGCGGCCAGCTGTCCGTGGCGCCGGAGCACGTGTCGCCGCGCGTGCTGGAGAAGATGAAGAAGCCCGGCATCGAGAGCTTCGAGCGCTTCCAGCACATGTTCGCGTGCGCCAGCGAGGACGCGGGCAAGGAGCAGTACGACATCGCCTACTTCATCAGCGGCCACCCCGGCTCCACGCTGGAGGACATGGTGATGCTGGCGCAGTGGCTGAAGGAGAAGGGCAAGCGGCCCCGGCAGGTGCAGGACTTCATCCCCACGCCCATGTCGGTGGCCACGGCCATGTATTACACGGGCCTGGACCCGCTGAAGATGGAGCCCGTCTACACGGCGAAGGGCCTGCGTGAGAAGCGGCTCCAGAAGGCGCTGCTCCTGTACTGGAACCCGGAGCACTGGCCGCTGGCGCGCGAGGCGCTGAAGCTGGCCGGGCGCGAGGACCTGATTGGCCGGGGGCCCAAGGCGCTGGTGCCGCCGGAGTCCGCCGCGGAGGCCGCGCGCCTGCGCCGCGCCGCGGAGGGCGCGAGCGC
>JAFADT010000661.1 GCA_023424585.1 Pseudomonadota bacterium | reverse complement strand
CGCAGACACCGACGCCGCCGCCAGACACGGTGACGGCCGGCCACGACACGCCCACGAGGGTCGAACCCCAGGTGCAGCCAAGGCCCGCCAGCAACAAGCCCCCGGTCTCCGCGGGGGGCCGGAAGCGCCTGGCGGAGCCCACCCTGGCGCAGGCCATCGCCGACCTCAAGGAGGCGCGCGCGGCGTTCTCCGCCACCAAGTGGGGCGACGCGGTCCGTTACGCGCAGCGCAGCTACGCGGCCCAGGACAACCTGGCCGCGCACCATCTGGCCATCCGCGCCCGCTGCCAGACCGGCGACATGTCCAACGCCCAGGCGGAGGCCCGTGCGTTGACCGCCCAGGAGCTGAAGCCGGTCGCCGTCGAATGTCAGACCCACGAGATTGACTTGACGCCATGAGCAGACACCGCCCGGCCGAATGACCTCGGCCGGGTGAGGGGGATACATCCAACATGAAATGCATCGTCGCCGTGGCCGTGCTGGCCACCTTCCTGGGCATCACCCTGCCCGCCCATGCCGCAGCGTCCGCTCCCGTGGAAGCCGGCAAGGTCTTCGTCGGCCCGCAGGGAGAGCAGGTCGCGGTCGTGCCGCTCACGCCCCGCGAGCAGAAGAAGTTCCTCCTGCGCATCCAGGGCACGGGCTCCGTCCTGGACAACCTGGTCCTCCCCTACACGGTGAAGGACTGGAGCAGCATCGGCACGCTGCGCCAGAACTACACCACCCAGTTGCACGGCAAGGACTACTCGCCGCTCGTCGTCGTGGGCACGCGCACGGAGCTGTACTTCCCCGGCCGCTCCGGCAACGGCATCGTGGTCCAGTACGACGAGGCGCGCTCCCAGAAGCTCAAGCCCGAGGAGCTCTACGCCCAGCATCAGCAGCAGACCCAGAGCGGCCAGCTCGCGAAGCTGATGGCCTTCGACCGCAAGGCGGAGGAGGCCGTCCATGACACCGCCTACGCCGAGGCGCTCCAGGCGCTGAACACCACCTGCGGCACCTCCGTGGCGGGCGCCATCGACTGGAGCACCGTCACCGAGCCCTTCCTCAAGGCCCAGAACATCGCCAGGTATTGCGCCCACCCCCTCTCCGCCCTGAAGGCCCTGTGCGGCGGCTCCGAGGAGGCCCGCCGCACCGTGAAGGCCCGCATCCAGCGCATGGACTGCCGCTTCGGCGACGCGCTGGAGCCCGCCCTGCAAGGTGACCGCTTCGTGTGGACCACCACGCCGGAGGCGTCCAGCCAGGAGAAGGCCGCCACCCGCTACTTCAAGAAGCACCTCTAGGCCCGCGCACCATGCTCATCCAACACATCCTTCCCGTGGCCATGCTCCTCGCCGCCAGTCCCGCCGCCGTCGAACCGCCGTGGGGCAAGGCGGAGAACCTGGGCCAGCGCATGCTCCTGGAGGCCACCGCCGTCTGCACCGACGGCCGGGGCCACTACGTCGTCTCCGTGCCCCGGGAGGACACGGACGACCTGGACGACCGGCTCTACTACGGCGACGGCAAGTCCCTGGTGGAGGTGCCCCGCCCCAAGGGCCGCGGCCTTCCCGCCACCACCTTCCTGGATCCGCGCTTCTTCAACCCCACCGCCATCGCGGACTACGACGGCGTGGACCTGCGCGTGCACTCCCAGCTGAACGTGGACACGAAGGAGCGCACCTGCTCGCTCCGCTGCGGCGAGCGCAAGGCGACGCTGGAGCTGCTCCCCGGCGCGGAGGCGCGCGAGCTGCTGCGCAAGGCCACCTACGTGCCCAACCCGCAGAAGTTCGCCCCGCACGCGCTCCTGCGCGACTCGGAGGGCACGTACTACTACGTGGACAAGGGCTCCACGCCCGCGGAGTCCCGCAACTTCCGCGTCTTCATCGGGCCCCGGGGCGACCTGAAGCCCCAGAAGATGACCAACGTCGTGGCGGACTCCGAGGGGGAGATCTTCACCACCAAGAAGGGCCAGCTGCGGCTCGTCATCGACCGCGCGCAGAAGCCCATGTGGATCGAGAAGGCGCGCAAGGAGGTGGAGCTGCGCAACGTCCCCGTGGAGCAGAACCTGCCCCTCATCTACAACGAGCTGGGCGTCTACACGGGCGCCCGGCTGGGCACGCCCTGCGACGACCAGTAGCCCGCGTCCGTCAGACGCGCACCAGCAGCGCCATCTGGTGCGCGCCGATGCCCAGGCCGACCATCACCAGGTACTTCGTGCGCAGCTCGCGGTGGAACCGGGCCAGCGTCACCGGCATGGACGCGTGCACCATGTTCCCGTACTCCTCGAAGGTGTCCAGGTACTCGCGCGGGCGGAGCTCCTGGGCCCAGTGGTCCATCAGCTTGCGCGTGGCCTGGTGGGAGATGAGCGTCACGTCCTCGCGCGCGATGCCGTGCTTCGCGAGCAGCCGCTCCACCAGCCTCGGCGGGCCGTTCATCCCCGAGTTCAGGAACGCCTTCACGCCCGCCGCCGGCGCGATGCCGTAGGTCGGGTACGCGAGCCCGGACTCCGGGCGCGCACCCATGATCATCGCGCCGTATTCGTCGCTGAAGGTGTCCGCGCCCCAGTCCACCAGCGCGAGCCGGTCGCCCGCGCCCACCACCACCGCGCCCGCGCCGTCGCCGATGCCAATGGCGTGGCCCTGCGTGTAGTCCACGTTGCGGGTCCACGCGGAGCCCACCGCCACCAGCGCGTGCTGGATGCTGCCCGCGCGCAGGGCCTCCCAGGCCAGCACCACGCCCATCAGGAAGTTGGCGAAGTCCGCCTGCACCGGCACCACCAGCGTGCCCTGCGACAGGCCCAGCTCGCGGTGCACCGCGTACAGCTCGTTGGGCGTGATGAACTCCGACACCGACACGTAGCCGTACAGCCGCTCCACGTCCGACGCCGCCAGCCCCGCGTCCTTCAGCGCCGCGGCGCCCGCCTTCGCGGTGAGCGCGGCCAGGGACTCGCCCCGCCCCAGCACCCGGCGCTCGCGGTTGCCGTAGAAGAGCGCGTGCTCGCCGCCGCTTCCGGCGGCGCGGCGCAGGTGCTCGAACAGCGGGTCGTCATTGCCGCGCACCTGCTCGGGGACAGCGGCGCCGACTCCCAGGAGTGCGTAGGTCGCGGCGGCCATGGCGCTACTTCGCGTCCGACGCCACCGCGGCGAAGCGGTCGCCGTACGGCGGGACCTCGCGGTAGTCGATGTGCGCGATGATGACCTGCGGCTGACCGGACTCGTTCGCGCGGCGCAGCACCTCCGGCAGCAGCGCGTCCAGCTGGCCGGGGGCGTTCACCGTGTAGGCGCGCGCGCCCAGGGACTCGGAGAAGGCCTTCAGGTCCGGGTTGCCCAGGCCGTAGAAGTCGTCCTCCAGCGGCTTCGAGCGGTCCTGCACGTGCTCGCCGTGGTTCACCATGCCCAGGAAGTTGTCGTTGAGGACGATGGTGACCGTGCCCACGCGGTAGCGCGAGGCGGTGAGCATCTCCGTGCCGTTCATCAGGAACGCGCCGTCGCCGACGACGGCCACCGCCGTGCGCTCCGGCCGGCCCACCTTGCCGCCGATGACGGCGCCGCAGGACCAGCCCATGGACGACAGGCCGCACGGGTAGAAGATGCGCGCGGGCGGCGTGATGTGCAGCAGGTGCGCCGTCCAGCCCGTGCAGTTGCCCATGTCGATGTACAGGTCCATGTCCGGGCTCAGGTGCTTGTCGAGCTCCGCCATCAGGTCCTGCGGCTTCACCGAGTCCCGGTCCTGCGGGGCGCGGATGACGGGCGCGGGCTCCGTCAGCGCCATCACCTGCGCCCAGCGCTCCTGCACGCGCGCGCCGCTGGACGGGCCAATCATCTGCCCCAGCTCCGCCAGGCCCGTCATCACCGAGCCCACGTCCGCCACGATGGGCAGCCGCACCGGCAGGAACTGGCCGATGTTGGAGGCGTTCACGTCCACCTGGATGACGTGGTGGATGGCCTGGAAGTAGCGGTGGAAGCTGCGCGAGGCCCACTCGCCCAGGCGGCTGCCGAGGATGAGCATCACGTCCACGCCGTCGCGCAGGTACGCCTCGGCGCGCTTGCTGCCGGCCAGGCCCAGCACGCCCAGCGACAGCGCCTCGCGCTCGGAGAACAGCCCCTTGCCGCGCATGCTGGTGGCCACCGGGATGCCGTGCTGGGTGACGAACGCGGTGAACGCCTCGGCGTGCTCCGCCATCGCCTCGCGCGCGCCCGAGCCCAGGAAGATGAGCGGACGGCGCGCGGTGCGCAGCAGCGTGAACGCGGCGCGCAGGTCCTCGAAGGGCGCCGTCGCCGGACGGGCGCGGAAGGCGCCGCGCGTGGTGGGGATGGACGCGCGGTGGATGGGCTGGCGCGCGATGTTGGACGGCACGCTGAGGTGCGCGGCGCCGCCGGGCAGGCCCTGCGCGGTGCGCAGGGAGCGCGCCAGCAGCCGCTGGAAGCTCTGCGCGTCCGGCACGCCCGTGGAGCTGGCGCACGCCTGGCGGAACATCTCCACCGTGTTCACGCCGTGGGTGCTGCTGCTCTCCTGGAGCGCCATCAGGCCCACGCGGTCCGTGGCGACGTTGCCGCTGATGGCCAGCATGGGCACGCCGTCCAGGTGCGCGGAGGCCACGCCCGTCAGCGCGTTGGTGGCACCCGGGCCCGCCGTCACCATGCACACGCCCAGCTTGCCGGTGGCGCGCGCGTAACCGTCCGCCATGAACGCCGCGCCCGCCTCGTGCGACGCGATGATGAAGCGCATGGAGCCGTGCTTGCGCAGCGCCTGCTGGAACGGCGCGATGTTGCCGCCCGGGATGCCGAACACCGCATCCACCTCTTCCGCCTCCAGGTGCGCGATCACGCAGTCCGCGACCGTGAGGTCCTCCACCGTCTTGAAGCCCCGCGCGTTCGTGTCCCCGTACATCGGGATCGGCTCGCCCTGCCGGGCCTCCAGCGCGGTCGTCTTCACCGCGGCGGGCGCCTCGTGGCGCAGTGCCTCGACGGGCACCTCGTTCCGCAGGGGGTTCGACGCGACCGACTGGAGCTCAGCGAGCGAGGAGCTGGACATTGAAGGACGTCTCCAAGGCCCCGGTTCCCAAGAAGGCCGACGCGCCTGCGTCGTTCTGCTGCCACCGAGTCCGGGGGGACCTCGATGCCTTGTGGCAGTGTTGTGGGGGTGCTGGAAAAATGCATCCCCTTGATACCGGGGAACCGAGCGATTGTGAAGTAAAAAGAGTGGAAAGTTCGCCTGGGGCTGGATTCTCAGACTTCGCGATGGCTATCACGTTTACCCAGGGACGTCTTCATCTTCACCAGGAGAATGATGTTCGCGCGCGCGTACGCGCGAGTAAGGAGGAGTGGATCCATGCCTCCACCGACTGGAGTAGGCTCGTGGACGCGCTGCCATCCGGCCGGAGTCGCACGGCGATGGCGCGTGCACCACAAATCCAACGTGGGGGTTGTCATGGCTGAGAATCTGCGGACGGAGTACGGCTACCGGATCAATGCGCCGGGCTACATCACCCCTGCCGAGGCCAAGGTCTGGTTCGAGGACCTGCGCGCCAAGGTAGCGCTGAAGCGCGGGCGGCCCTTCGGGCTCATGGTGGATATCCGCAGCCAGAAGGCGAACCCGCCGGAGACCCAGGAGCTCATCAAGCAGGCGATGGGCTGGCTCCGGCAGAACGGCATGGTGCGCTCGGCGGTGGTGCTCGACAGCACCGTGGCCCGCCTGATGATGGTGCGCATGGCCAAGCAGAGCGGCGTGTACGAGTGGGAGCGCTACATCGACGCGTCGAAGGACACGGACTGGGAGCACAAGGCGATCGACTGGATCACGAACGCCGCGGAGCCTTCCAAGGAAGAGGACGCCGCGGCCTGATGTCCCGTCCCTGGGTGATGGCGGTGGAGGCCCTCTTGGAGAGGCCCACCGCCTCCCCTGCCCTGCCCGGGCGCTGTTCCCCTCGCTACCTCCCAGGTCCTGCCCGTGATTCCCGGGTCCCCGCGGACGCCAGGCTGGTTCGGGGCGCTCCTGCTCCTCCTCGTCGGACTGCTGGGCCTGCGCTGCGCCTCGCCGGCGCCGCCGCGTCCTGGCCGGGTCCCGAAGGCGTCCCTGTCAGCGCTTTCCTCCCCTGCCCCTACCGCGCGGGTGTTGCGGGTGCGCGTGTACGCGGACGTGGACCACCGGGCGCGGAGCCTCCATTGGGAGCGCGGCTTCGCGGCGTGGCTCGAGCGCGCGAGCGACGCGGTGCGCGGGCCGCTCGGCGTGACGTTCGAGCTGGAGTCCGCGAGGGCGTGGGAGCGGCGCGATTCAGCGGGCCCGCTGGAGCCGGTGCTCGGGGAGCTGGAGGCGCTGGACGCGGGCGAGGACGTGGACCTCGTGCTCGGACTGGTAGCGGCGCCCACGTCCTTCAGTGGCGCCCAGCACGAGCTGGGCTTCGCGCGCGTGCTGGGGCGGCACTGCGTGCTGCGCGGCCTGGGCGGAGAGCTGCCGGTGGAGGCGCGGCAACGGCTGGAGGTCGCGGTCCTGCTGCATGAGTGGGCGCACACCCTGGGCGCGCCGCACGTGCGCGACGGACTCGGCTGGATGTCGCCGAAGTACGACGCGGGCCAGACGGGGTTCGATGCGCGGACGCTCGCGTTGCTGGGCGCGGGGCTCCGGTACCTGCCCGGAGCGCGCGTGGAGCTGGAGCCACAGAAGGCGTGGGCCCGGGAGCTGCGCGGCGTGGTGGAGCCCCTGACCGGCCCCGCCTGGGAGGGGCCCGAGCGGGACTTCCTCCTCGAGTGGACGGAGCGGGTGCGCGCCTCCGACGTCGTGCTGGGACCGGAGGGCACGCCGCGTTCGCTGACGCCGCTGGAGCGGCAGCGGCTGGCGGAGGTCATCGCCCTGGACAAGGCGGGCCGGACGGAGCTGGCCGCGGAGCTCCTGGAGCCGCTGGCGGTGCGGCATCCGCGGGACGAGCGCGTGCAGCTGCTGGCGTGCTACCTCGCCGTGCACCTCACGCCGGGGTTGGACGCCACGCGCGAGCGCTGCGAGCGGGCCGTCGCGCGGTTCCCGAGAGAGCCCTCCCTGCGCATGAACGTCGCGCTGCTCCACCTGCACGCGGGCCGCTTCGACGAAGCACGGGACAGCCTGGTGGCGGCGCGGAGGAACCTGGAGGCCCGGGCGGAGGTGGAGCCCGCGCAGTGGGCGGACCTGGCGGGCCTCTTCCTCCGTGCGCACTGCGTGACGTGGGCGGAGCAGACCGCGGCCCTCGCTCCGGGGCTGGCGGCGTCCACGGCGGTGCTGGAACAAGCGGCCCGGCTCCGGAGGCAGGTGGCGCTGCCGGTCATCGAGCCCGCGAGGGAAGGAGCCCTGGTCCGCGCGGTGGCGGACATCGAGGCGCTGTTGCGTGCCGGGTCCTCGGGCCCCGCGCGTGAACGGCTCGCCGCGCTGGCGCGGGCGTTCCCCGGAAGCCCGTCGGTCACGCTCCTCCAATGTGAGCTGCACCTGCTCCAGGGGCGCCTGGGCTCCGCGCGCAAGGCCTGCGAGCAGGTGCTCGCGCTCCGGGAGGATGCGGTGCAGGCCCACCTGCTGCTGGGCGTGCTGGCGACGAACACCCGCGCCCATGCGCGTGCACGCAAGCACCTGGAGCGGGTCATCGCGCTGGAGCCTTCGCGCACGGAGGCCTGGCACCTGCTCGCGCGCGAGTACCGGGGCACCCGTCAGCTGAAGACGCTCCAGGCCCGCTACCACGAACAGTTCGCGCGCGACCTGCCGTGAGCCTCGCGGCGGCCTACGTCGCGACGGACGCGCGCCAGGCTTCCTCGAGCAGCGACATCAGGAGGATGTCGTTGAAGCCCCCGCCGTTCGCGTCGACCTGGTAGCCGCGCAGCACGCCTTCCTGCTGGAAGCCCGCGCGGGCCAGCGCCTTGCACGACGCGCTGTTGCGCACGTTCACCATGCCCTCGATGCGGTGCAGGTTCAGGTGCTCGAAGCCGAAGCGGATCAGCGCGGGCAGGATTCCCGTCATCACGCCCTGGCCCCACAGCGCGCGCGCCACCATGTAGCCCACCTCCGCGCGGCGGTCCTTCTGGCTCCAGTTGAAGAGGGTCAGGTAGCCCAGCGGCGTCGGGGCGTCTTCGCGCGCCAGCACCCACCGGATGCCCCTGCCCTGGCGCATCGCCTCCAGGTCGCCGATCAGCTTCTGGTGCAGCGTCTCCCGGAGCACCGGCACCGTGAAGTTGAGGCTCCGCGCCACGTCCGGATCCGAGTAGAGCGCGATGACCCCGTCCAGGTCCTCCGGGGTGAAGACGCGCACCCGGAACGGCGGGGGCACGACGGGCAGCGGCAGCGTGACGTAGGACATGGACATGCGGAGCAGGCCCCGTGCGGTAGGGACGGGAGCACCCTACCGGTTGAGCGCCATCACCGCCATGGCACTGGCGTGTTCACGCCTCCTCCAGCAGTCGGCGTCGCTCGCGCAGGACGTCGCGGAGCGGATCCCACTCGCCCCGGGCCCAGGGCAGCACCTCGTCCACCATCGCCCGGTGGAGGGAGGCCAGCGCCGCGTCGGGCGTGCGCCTCCCGGTGAGGGTGGAGTCTCTCCACCCTTCATCCATGGTCATGCAGGCCCCGCTCCTCAGCGCCCGGTACGCGGCGAAGGCGCACGTCGCGAGCAGGTGCTCCGGCTCCCCGGGCGCGAGGCCCGTAAAGCCCACGACCCGCCTTTCGGCGTCCGCCACCATCAGCGTCGCGTAGTGGAGGCACCACGCCGCGTTGAACAACTCCGACGCCAGGAGCTGGCTGGGGACGAACAAGCCGATCTCCATCGCCTTGCGCTGGTGCGCCGCGTCCGGCGCGAGGACCCACTCCTCCAGCGCGAGGAGGCTCGACTGGGCGCCGTCGTTCTCCGGCCCATGCCTGTCCCAGAGCCGCGCCGCGACGCGCGCCACCGCCACGCACAGCCGGACCTCCTCTTCCTGGGTCAGCGGCCCCAGCGACTCCACCCAGGCCCGCAGCCGGGCGGAGTCCGGGTGCTCCGCGTCCACCGGCAGCGGCCCCGGCCCCGCGAGCGCCAGGGCCAGCCGCGGCG
>JAFADT010000637.1 GCA_023424585.1 Pseudomonadota bacterium | reverse complement strand
GGCAGGCCCCCGGCGAAGGAGAGGATGTCCGGGCGCTCGGCGATCTTGAGGATCTCACGCACCGCGGACGTCTTCATCCGGGACATGCGCTTGGACAGCCGGTAAGCCATGGGAGGGGGCAGGGGGGCACTCATCGCGTCCGCGCTCATGTTCATTCTCCGTTCAGCAGCTCGTCCGGGACACGCACGTGCGTGTCCTCCTTCAAGGTCGACAGGACGATGGTGGTGTTCGTGCGGGTGACGCCCGGGATGGTGCGCAGCGTCTCCACCAGCAGCGAGTCCAGCGTCCGCGTGTTCGCGGTCTTCACCTTCAACATGTACGAGTCCTGCCCCGCGACCCGGTGGGCCTCCAGCACGTCCGGCAGCTCCGCCACCTTCCGCGCGAAGCCCTCGAAGTGCTTGGGGTGCTCGATGCTCACCCCGATGAAGGCGGTGATGTCCTTGCCCAGCTGCGCCGCGTCCACGCGCGCCGTGTAGCCGGTGATGATGCCCCGCTCCTCCAGCTTGCGGATGCGCTCCGCGACCGCCGGCTGGGACAGCTTCACCCCACGCGACAGCTCCAGCTGCGTGGCCCGGCCATCGCGCTGAAGCATGTCCACGATGCGATAATCCAGGGCGTCCATGGGGCTTGGGACCTTATTTTTATAAGCAGTATTGGCTGTCGACGGTGAAGTTATATGCACTTGTTCGGAAGTGCAAGTCCGTTTGCACGCAAAAGGGTTGATGCTGGCGAAGGGTCGTCCACCCGACGTCCGGGGGCTCCCGAACCGTCGGGCAGAAGGTGGTGGTGCCGCCGCCGCCGGGCACTCCTCCCGAGGGGAAGGGTGGGCCCGGTGGACACTTCCCCGCTCCCGCTCCGAGCATGTCCCTCGAGATGTTTGACGCTTCGCGTTCGTGTCTGTCTTTGACGCAAGGAGCCATCCATCCGCTTTTGACAGGGCGGTCGGCCGGGTGTTACCCGTCCTGAAAGATGAATCGCCCTTCAACTTCAGAACGCGTCCCCGTCACGCCGCGCGGTCAGCGGACGCGGCAGAAATTGCTGAAGGCGGCGGAGGCGGTGTTCGGCGACAAGGGCTACGAGCGCGCGTCCATCGCGGACCTCACGCGCAAGGCCAGCGTCGCGCTGGGCACCTTCTACGTGTACTTCCCGGACAAGCAGTCCATCTTCGTGGAGGTGGTGGACGAGCTGGGGGCGCGCCTGCGCCGCCTCATCGCGGAGTCCACGGCCGCGTGCACCACGCGGCTGGAGGTGGAGCGCGAGGGGCTGCGCGCCTTCTTCCAGTTCGTGCGCCAGCACCCCAACCTCTACCGCGTGGTGCGGCAGGCGGAGTTCGTGGACGCGGACTGCTACCGCCGCTACTACGACCGCTTCGCCAGGGGCTACGTGCGCGGCCTCACGCAGGCCATGGACCAGGGCGAGGTGCGCCGCATGGATCCGGAGGCGCTCGCCTACTGCCTGATGGGCATTGGCGACTTCCTGGGCATGCGCTGGGTGCTCTGGGAGGAGGACCCGGGGCTGGAGCGCGTGCTCGACACTGCGATGGCGCTCCTGTCCCACGGCCTGACGCCCCACCTCCAGGCCGTCCCGCCCCCGAAGCCCGCCGCGAAGTCGCCGAAGCCCACCCCCCCGAAGTCCCCTCGTCGTCCGTCACGCGGTCCCCGGAGCTGAGACACCGTCATGCGTTACGCGAACATCCTGTCCACCGGCCGCTACGTCCCCGAGAAGCGCCTCACCAACGCCGACGTGGAGGAGATCCTCGGCGAGAAGGTGGACGAGTGGCTCCAGCAGAACGTGGGCATCCGGCAGCGCCACGTGATGGCGGACGACCAGGCCACCAGCGACCTGGCGGTGGCCGCCGCGAAGGAGGCGCTGGCCCGCGCGAAGGTGGACCCCAGGGAGCTGGACCTGGTGCTCGTGGCCAGTGACACGCCGGACTACCTGAGCCCCGGCACGTCGTCCGTGGTGCAGGCCAAGCTGGGCGCGGTGAACGCCGGCACCTACGACATCAACGCCGCTTGCGCGGGCTGGGTGACGGCGCTGGACGTGGCGTCGAAGACCCTCGCCACGGACGACAGCTACCAGCGCATCCTGGTGGTGGGCGCGTACGGGATGACGCGGTACGTGAACTGGAAGGACAAGAAGACCTGCACGCTGTTCGCGGACGGCGCGGGCGCGGTGGTGCTGGGCGCCTCTGACAAGCCGGGCTTCCTGGGCGCGAAGCTGCTCGCCAACGGCGAGTACCACGACGCGCTGGGCATCTACACCGGCGGCACCCACCGTCCCGCCACGGCGGAGACGCTGGCGCTCACGGACGGCAAGCCGGCGGTGCAGTTCGTGCGCAAGTTCCCCTCCACGTTCAACACCGAGCGCTGGCCCATGCTGCTGGACGCGCTGCTCCAGCGCGCGGGCCAGACGCTGGACGACGTGAAGCTGTTCGTCTTCACGCAGCTCAACCTGCGCACCATCGAAGCCACCATGAAGGCGCTCCGCCAGCCCATGGAGAAGGCGCACTACACGATGGACAAGTGGGGCTACACGGGCTCCGCCTGCATCCCCATGACGCTCGACGACGCGGTCGTGCAGGGCAAGGTGAAGAAGGGCGACCTCGTGGCGTTCTGCGCCAGCGGCGGTGGCCTGGCCATGGCGTCCGCCCTCTACCGCTGGACGGCCTAGTCACCCTCCACCCGCCTCATTCAGACAGGAGCTCTTCGCATGTTCATCGGAGACTGGATGGGGCGGGGCGCCCTCTACTGGCCGGACGCGGTGGCCGTGGTGGACGTGGCCCGCGGGGACGCGGGCCGCTTCACCTACCGGCAGATGAACGCGCGCGCGAACGCGCTCGCGGGTTGGCTGCGGGACGTGGCGGGCGTGCGGCGCGGCGACCGCGTGGCCATCGTCGCGCACAACGGCGTGGAGTCCCTGGACGCGCTGTTCGCGTGCGGGAAGCTGGGCGCCATCTTCGTGCCCTACAACTGGCGGCTGCACGCGGCGGAGCTGGCGGAGGGCGTGCGCGCCATCCGCCCGCGCGTGCTCCTGTTCGGGGACGACTTCAAGGCCGCGGTGGCCCAGGTGCGCGAGCACGTGGGCGACGGCCTGCGCCTGGTGTCGCTGGAGGCGCAGGGCCTGCCGGGCGCGGAGCCGTATGAGAAGGCCGTGGCGTACGCGCCCGCCGCTCCTGTGACGAACGACGCGGTGAGCGAGGAGGACATCCTCTGCCTGCTCTTCACCGGCGGCACCACCGGCCGCGCGAAGGGCGCGAGGATCTCGTACCGCATGGTGGCGTGGAACACGCTCAACACGCTGGTGCATGAGCTTCGCCAGGGCGACGTGACGGTGACGCACACGCCGCTGTTCCACACGGGCGGGCTGCTCGTCTACACGCTGCCGCTGCTCACCGTGGGCGGCACCGTGGTGCTGATGCGCCGGTGGGATCCGGACGAGATGCTGGGCCTGGTGGCGAAGGAGAAGGTGACGCTCTTCTTCGCGGTGCCCACGCAGTACCAGCAGCTGATGGACTCGCCGCGCTGGAGGGGGACGGACTTCTCCTCCGTGCGCTTCGTGACCAGCGGCGGGGCGCCCCTGCCGGTGCCGCTGCTCCAGGCGTGGCAGGCGGTGCACCCGGTGCCCTTCAAGCAGGGCTTCGGCATGACGGAGTTCGGCCCGGGCATCTTCAGCATGGGGCCGGAGTTCGCGGTGTCCAAGGCGGGCTCCATCGGCCGGCCCAACTACTTCATCGACGCGAAGCTGGTGGACGACGCCGGCCACGCGGTGCCCGTGGGCGGGGTGGGGGAGCTGGTGCTGAAGGGGCCCTCCGTGTGCTCCGGCTACTTCGAGGACGACGCCGCGACGAAGGAGGCCATCGACGCGGACGGCTGGTTCCACACCGGGGACCTGGCGCGCGTGGACGCGGACGGCTTCTTCACCATCGCGGGCCGCAAGAAGGACATGTTCATCTCCGGCGGAGAGAACGTGTACCCGCTGGAGCTGGAGACCGTCCTGTACGAGCACCCGGCCGTGCAGCAGTGCGCGGTGGTGGGCGTGCCGGACGCGAAGTGGGGCGAGTGCGGCCGGGCCTACGTGGTGCTCAAGCCGGGGGCCGAGGCCTCGCCGGAGGCGCTGCTCGAGCACCTCAAGGGCCGGGTGGCACGCTTCAAGGTCCCCAAGCGGGTGGAGCTGGTGGGGGCCCTGCCGGTGTCCCCCGCCGGGAAGATTCTCAAGCGCGAGCTGCGCGAGGCGGCCATCGCCGCTGACGCGCGGGCCGCGTCGTGACGCACGGGGCTTCTTCTTTCAGGTTCAATCAACGCAAACCCAACCAGGAGCGCGCACATGGCTGATTCATCCAGGAAGGTCGAGATCCGCGACATCCCCACGCAGCGGCTCCGGGTGCGCGCGCGGCTCGTGGGCGAGGAGGGCTTTCCCGTCATCTTCGTGCACGGCAACTGTTCCTCCTCCGCGTTCTTCGAGTCGCTGATGAAGACGCTGCCCGAGGGCTTCCGGGGCATCGCGCCGGACATGCGCGGCTACGGCCACACGGAGGAGAAGACCATCCACGCCACGCGCGGCATGCGCGACTTCAGCGACGACCTGGCGGCGCTGATGGACGCGCTGTCCCTGAAGCGCGCGGTGTTCGTGGCGCACTCGGCGGGCGCGGGCATGGTGATGCAGCTGTCCATCGACCACCCGGAGCGCGTGGCCGGCCTGGTGGTGGAGGCGCCGCTGTCGCCCTACGGCTTCGGCGGCACGCGCGACGCGAACGGCACGCCGTGCTGGGCGGACTTCGCGGGCTCCGGCGGCGGCACGGCCAACCCGGACTTCGTGCAGCGGCTGAAGAACAAGGACCGCTCCACGGAGTCGCAGACGTCGCCGCGCAACGTGATGAACGGCTGCTACGTGAAGCCGCCGTTCCGCCACCCGGACGAGGAGCTGCTCCTGGACTCCGTGCTGGAAACGCACGTGTCCGACGCGCTGTACCCGGGCAACTTCACGAAGTCGCCGAACTGGCCGGGCGTGGCGCCGGGCACCACGGGCATGAACAACGCGATGGCGCCCGCCTACTACAACACCTCCTCCTTCGCGACGCTGACGAGCGGGCCGGACGTGCTGTGGATCCGCGGCGCGGACGACGCCATCGTCTCCGACACGTCCCTGTTCGACTTCGGCTTCCTGGGCAAGCTGGGCGCCGTCCCGGGCTGGCCCGGCGACGAGGTGTATCCGCCGCAGCCCATGGTGTCGCAGATGCGCAAGGTCATGGAGCGCTACAAGGCCAACGGCGGCCGCTACCGCGAGGTCGTCCTCCAGGACACGGGCCACAGCCCGCACCTGGAGAAGACGCAGGAGTTCCAGGACCTGCTCGTCCCGTTCCTGCGCGAGCACGCCCGCTAGCCGTCCCTGACGCACCCCGAGTCACGCGAGGGCCCTCCGGGGAGCCCCTGGGGCCCGTCGTGTGTCCCGTGCGTCCACGCGCTGTCGCAGTCCGCTGTCGCCGCACCCTTCACCCACCCGGAGGTCCGCATGCGAAGCACCTGGAGTCTGTCGCTCACGGCCGCATTGCTGATGGCAGGTTGCGGGGCCGAGAACCCCGCGGAAGCACCCCCGGTTCAAGAGGCCGTCGGTACGGCCGAGGCTCCGCTGGACGCGGACCTGGCCCCGTACTTCGACGCCGTCCCCACCTTCACCGGCAACTACCGGGTGGTGGGCACGTACACGCCCCCCTCGTGGTCCTGGGGGCAGATTGAGCTGCTGGAAGGCAAGCAGCGCTTCCGCACGGAGTACTACAACCCGCGCACGCTGAAGCTGCGTGACCAGGACACGTACCAGTCCAGCGACTACCCGCTGAAGACGTACTTCGGTTCGCTGAACCAGCAGTTGGTGAACGCGTTCAACCTCTACTACGGGAACAGCTGTGCCACGACGACCGGGGCCACCTGCCCCACGCCCGGCCCTACCAGGCCGGAGGCGCGCTTCGTCCTGCTGCACAAGGGGCGGGCCACCGCGGCGCGCACCTGCGACGTGAACAAGACGCCGACGCTGCTGGTGCACGGCGCCATCCAGGACGCGAACGTGTGGCTGTTCCCCAACGGCAACAACGGCTCGGGCGGCACCTACGACGGCGCGGCGCAGCTGACGGGCATGGTGCAGGACCTGGAGTCGAAGGGCCGCTGCGTGTACGCGGTGACGTTCGGCTCGTTCCACGGCGACAACTTCAACCACGCCATCCACGTGGCCAACGCCGTCCAGCGCATCAAGGCGCTGCACCCGGGCGTGCCGCGGGTGGACGTGGTGGCGTGGAGCAAGGGCGTGCTGGCGGTGGACCCCTGGCTGGCGAACGCGGCGACGTGGGGCGGCTTCAGCACGACGCGCTTCTTCGAGCGGCTGGCCAAGGAGCAGGCGTCGCAGGTGCCGGCGTATGACGACTCGGTGCGCGTGTACGTGCCGCTGTCCGGCCCGCACAAGGGCATCGACCTGAACTTCCGCCACCCCATCCACACGCTGACCATCGCGAGCACGGCCTCCAACGCGCCGGTGGGCCGCGGCCCGATGCCCTGGACGTACTTCTCCGCGTTCCAGTGCGTGACGTTCGGGTATGACGTGCCCTGGTTCAAGAACCCCTACGCGGAGAGCGTGTGCGCGGGCTCCGGCGGCACGTGGCCGGACTACTTCCGCCGCATCTACCTGTCGAACATCACGGGCCTGTCCAGCACGGGCACGCCGGTGTCCAGCAGCACGCTGAAGGCGCTGAACACGAACCAGGGGCTGTCCGCGTCGTCGTTCAACTTCGACGAGTACAACATGAGCCTCTTCGGTTCGGTGAGCGACAGCGGCAAGTACGTGACGGCGTACCCGGGCCAGTTGCAGGCGGCGTACGACCTGCGCGGCACGTACCCGATCCCGGACCGCAGCGCGTCCGCGTGGGACGACATCGATCCGGACGAGAACCGCTACTTCCCCTGGCTGGACACGAAGCTCATCTACAACCCGCTGAACCCCTGGATCGCCGCGGGCTACATGCAGTCGAGCGACCACCGCGTGTGCCGCACGACGGCGTTCGACCCGGCGGGTTCGCCGTGCTTCGCGTTCCACGCGTACAACACGAACATGAACCGGGAGGCGTACGACTCGCTGGGCTACGGCAAGTACCGCATCATGGACGGCCTGGGCATGGCGGCGGCCATGGAGATGGGCGGCAGGTTCATCACGCGCCTGGCGGAGCACGGCCTGGATTCGCGCCTGCCGTCGCTCTACGTGCTGTACGGCACGGCGGGCGGGTCCCAGCCGTTCGAGACGGACGGCATGACGTCCACCACGTCCGCGCTGCGCAGCGACGGCGTGCTCTTCGAGGCGAGCATCGCGGCGATGACCCAGCTCACCCAGGGCTGGACGGCCGCGAAGAAGACCGCCGACGCGAAGCAGGAGGGCATGGCCTATGACCACCTGAGCATGGGCATCACCCCGGCGGTGTGGAACAAGATCTCCGCGCACCTCGCCTCGCGGGATTGATGACGTGACGTGAGGCACGGGCGCGTTCCGCGCGCCCGTGCCTCGCGGGTCAGGGGCGCGGTGGGACGGGAACGCCCAGCAGCGCGCCCAGGTCCCAGGCCCGCCTGTCGAAGGAGTCCTCGCCGGCCACCCCGGCCCGGCGCCTCGCCCACCCTGGAGGCCCTGACGGCCTTCTGCGCGGACCGGCTGGCCCGCTGCAAACGGCCGCGCACCCTGCGGCGCCTGGATGCCCTGCCTCGCACCCCCGCGGGCAGGGTGGACCGGCGGGCGCTCGCCCGGCGCCATGGCGTGGACTGAATTTCGGCCCGTTGCGGCCGTCCCCCTGCATGCCCCTGGGATGACCTGCTGGACCTCCGTCCGTAATATTTCGTCATGCGCCCGTAGCCCCCTGGAAATGTAGGGGTGAGAGGTTGCAGGTCGCGGTCCGGAGGCGGACCGCGGGGGCCGGACTTAACGGAGAGAAGTCCGGGCCCTCGTTCGCCTCCGGTCCGCACCCCACGCGGAGACCCGACCCATGGAGACGACCCCACGCCCCACGACCTCCGAGGAAGCCACCATCCAGGTGCTGCTCGTCGAGGACGATGAACGCCTGGCGCGGCTCACCGCCCGCTACCTCCAGGAGCACGGCATCATCGTCACCGTCTCCGCCTCCGGCACCGACGCGCTCCTCCAGACGTCCCGCCACGCCTTCGACGTCATCCTCCTGGACCTCATGCTCCCCGGCCGCGACGGCCTGGAGGTCTGCCGCGAGCTGCGCACCCGCACGGACGTCCCCATCATCATGCTCACCGCGCGCGGCGAGGAGGCCGACCGCGTCCTGGGCCTGGAGTCCGGCGCGGATGACTACCTGCCCAAGCCCTACTCGTCGCGCGAGCTGCTGGCCCGCATCCGCGCCCAGGTGCGCCGCGCGCGCGGCAAGGTGGGCCCCACCAGCCACCCCGTGCACGCGGGCCGCCTGGTGCTGGACCCCCGCAGCCTGAGCGCGTCCCTGGACGGCAAGCCGCTGTCCCTCACCACCTACGAGTTCAGCCTGCTGCGCGTCCTGGCCGAGCGCGCCGGCCGCGTCCTCAGCCGCGAGCAGCTGCTCGACCTGGTGAAGGGCAGCGCGGACGAGGTGTTCGACCGCTCCGTGGACGTGCACATCTTCCGCCTGCGCCAGAAGCTGGAGCTGGACCCCCGCAACCCGCGCCTGCTCAAGACGGTCCGCGGTGCCGGCTACATGCTGGCCACCGAGACCGAGGCGGAGCCGTGAAGGCCCGCCGCTTCTTCCGCCTCCCCATGGGCCTGCTCCCCCGCATCTACCTGGTGGGGGTCATCCAGATCCTCCTCGTGGGCGTGTCGCTCATGCTCGCGCGAGACCTCTTGCGCAACGAGTCCTGGCGCAACCGCTTCGACGACGAGCTGTCCTACTTCGTCGACGAGTGGTCCGCCCTGCGCGAAGACCCCGCCGCGCTCCAGGCGTCGCTCGACCGCGCCCAGCAGCGCATGGGCATGCGCGTCACCCTGCGCGCCGCGGACGGGGCGCTGCTCGGCAACACGCGGTCGGACCCCGCGCCCGCGCTGAGCCCCGAGGAGCTCTCCGCCGTCTCCTCGCGCGTCACCCGCGGCGGCCCGCGCGGCCCGTTCCCCGG
>JAFADT010000632.1 GCA_023424585.1 Pseudomonadota bacterium | reverse complement strand
GTGCTGGCGTGGGAGGCCGCGGCGGTGGCGGCCTGGCGCGCGATGCCCGCGTCGCTGGCGGCGGGGCGCGTGCTGGCGCGGCTGGACCCGGACGTGCGCGGCGGTGACCCCGCGGGCGTGGAGGTGGGGGCGGTGCTCTCCCGCAGCGAGGCCTTCCGCCAAGTGGCCCTGGCGTCGCTGGACGCCTAACCTGGAGCGCGTCATGCACCTGAAGCGACTGGCAGTGGCGCTCTTCCCCGCGGCGGTGGTGGCCGTGGCGGTGGGCTGTTTCTCCGACCCTGTCTACCCGGGCAACCAGGTGGTGGGGACGTTCCGCTTCCAGGCGAAGCTGGACGCGGCGCGCACCACGTGCGACGCGGGCTCGCGCGACTTCGCGCAGCTGGACGACGCGGGCACCTTCTCCTTCGAGGGCACCTTCTCCCGCGACACCGACGCGGGCACGGGCTTCTTCACCGTGCAGGGCTTCTCGCGCGACGCGGGCTACACCGGCCAGAGCGTGTCCTCCACCCACCGCGCCATCGCGCGCCGCGACTCGTGCGGCTCGGGCTGCGAGGACCCTGAAATCGAGGAAGCGCTGAACGTGCTGCTCCTGAGCGACAGCCAGGCGCGCAACGTGGCGCGCGACTGCACCCTCCTGGATGGCGGCGTGCCCGAGGGCGACATCCCCGCGCCCACGGAGAACGGCTACGACGTGTCGCTCGCGTGCGGCACGCTCCAGGACGTCTTCCTGCCGGGCAAGGGCGCGGCGTGCAATTGCAACCCGTCCACCTGCACCACCGTGTACACGGTGAGCGGCGACCGCATCGACTGAAACACCCGGGGCCTGTCTCCGTCGTGTAACGTGCGCCGCCCCGAAGTGGAGGATGGAATGGCGAAGCGTGCGGTGGTGCTCCTGTCCGGAGGCCTGGACTCAACGACGTGCCTGGCGATGGCGAAGGCGGACGGCTTCGAGCCGGTGTGCCTGTCCATCGCCTACGGACAGCGCCACGCGGTGGAGCTGGAGCGGGCCCGGAAGGTCGCGGCCGCCATGGGCGTGCGCGACGTGCGCGTGGTGACGGTGGACCTGCGGCAGGTGGGCGGCTCCGCCCTCACGGACGACATCCCGGTGCCCAAGGACCGCTCGGAGGACGCCATGTCCCACGACGTCCCCGTGACCTACGTGCCCGCGCGCAACGCGCTGTTCCTCTCCATGGCGCTGGGGCTGGCGGAGGTGGTGGGCGCCACGGACCTCTACATCGGCGTCAACGCGGTGGACTACAGCGGCTACCCGGACTGCCGCCCGGAGTTCATCCGCTCCTTCGAGTCCATGGCCCAGCTGGCCACCAAGGCGGGCGTGGAGGGCGCGACCTTCAAGGTGCACGCGCCGCTGTCCGGCCTCACCAAGGCGCAGATCATCCAGGCCGGCGTGAAGCTGGGCGTGGACTACGGGATGACGCACTCCTGCTACGACCCGGACGCCCAGGGGCGCGCGTGTGGCCGCTGCGACAGCTGCCTCCTGCGCGCCAGGGGCTTCCAGGAGGCGGGCGTGCCGGACCCCACCGTCTACGCGGACGGGGTGCGCTGATGCGCGCCGCGGCGGGCCTCACGCTGACCCTGGCGCTGCTCGGAGGCGCACCGGCCCTCGCGGAGGACGCGAAGCCGGCCGCGAAGCCCGCGTCGACGCCGAAGCCCGCCGCGCCGAAGGTGGAGCTGGTGGACGCGGCCACCGTCATCCCGGACCTGGTGCTGGACCTGCGCTACGCGACGAAGGACAACTTCCTCAAGCGGCAGGTGTACCCGGACGGCGCGCGGTGTCTGCTGTTGCCGGACTCGGTGAAGCGCCTGACGCAGGCCGCGGAGGCGCTGCGGGCACAGGGCTACCGGCTGAAGGTGTACGACTGCTACCGGCCGCGCGCGGTGCAGTATGAGATGTGGAAGATCATGCCCAAGCCCGGCTACGTGGCGGACCCGCGCAAGGGCTCCAACCACAACCGGGGCGGGGCGGTGGACCTGACCCTGGTGACGAAGGACGGCGAGGCGGTGGAGATGCCCACCCCCTTCGACGACTTCACCCCCGCGGCGCACCACGGCTACACCGGCGGCACCCCCGCCTCGCGCGAACACCGCGAGGTGCTGCGCAAGGCCATGGAGGGCGCCGGCTTCCAGCGCAACCGGATGGAGTGGTGGCACTACGACCTGCCCGGCGCTACGAAATTGCCGGTGCTGGACGTGCCCTTCACCCCGGCCGGGTGACGCCTGCTCGCCTGGCTGCCCAGTGGTTTCGCGCGGTTGCGTCATGGACTGCGCGTTGGTGGGCGCGCGCGAGGAGTGCCTGCTATTCCTGGCGTCCCATGAGTCAATCGCTCGCGGCCGGCCTGGAAAACACGCTCATCTCTCCGAACCCGGGGGCCTCGGCGCTGGCGCCCACCCTGGCGTCCGGTGCGTCCACGACCCAGCGGCGCAACACGGTGCTGCCGCGCGTGGAGTGGAAGGGGCAGCAGCCCAGCGTGATTCCGCTCCAGCGCGAGCGCTTCGAGGAGGTGCGCCCGCTGGGGCAGGGCGGCATGGGCGAGGTGGTGCTCATCCGCGACCACGACATTGAGCGGGAGGTCGCGCTCAAGCGGCTGCCGCCGGGCGCGGACCTGGACCGGGTGCTGCGCTTCGTGGAGGAGATCCGCACGGTGGGCATGCTGGACCACCCGAACATCGCGCCCGTGCACGACGTGGGCGTGGACGAGCAGGGCCGGTACTACTTCCTGATGAAGCACCTGAAGGGCGAGACGCTGGAGTCCATCATCGCCCGGCTGCGTCGCTCGGAGCTGGACGCGCTGGTGCGCTATCCGTTCCAGGTGCGGGTGCAGATCTTCCTGGGCGTGCTGCACGCGGTGGCCTACGCGCACGGCAAGGGCTTCATCCACCGCGACCTGAAGCCCGCGAACATCATGGTGGGCCCCTTCGGCGAGGTGACGGTGCTGGACTGGGGCCTCGCGCGGCGCGTGGGCGCGCCCGCCACCCCCAGCCTCCCGGACGGCGCGCCCAGGGACCCGCACCCGGCGCGGCCGCTCCAGACGGAGCTGGGCTCGGTGGTGGGCACGCCGCTCTACATGTCCCCGGAGCAGGCGCGCGGCGAGCACGACACGATGGACGCGCGCAGCGACGTCTACAGCCTGTCCGTCCTCTTCCACGAGCTCCTGTCGCTGACGCACTACCTGGAGGGCCTCCAGTCGGTGCCGGACATCATGGCGGCGGTGCAGACGCGCACGCTGGACATGGGGGCCATGCACCGGAACACGGCGCAGGGGCCGGTGCCCGCGGAGCTGATGTGGTTCGTGAAGAAGGGGATGAGCAAGGCCCCCCAGGACCGCTTCGAGTCCGTGGACGACATGGTGGCGCAGCTGCAAGCCGCGCTGGAGGGCCGCATCCACGTGCACTGCCAGCGCACGATGCTGAAGAAGACCCTGCACCAGGGCCTGCGCATCGCGGACCGCAACCCCATGGCCCTCACGCTGGTGGGCCTGGTGGGCGCGGGCCTGGTCATCGCGTCGGCGGTGAACCTGGGCATGTCGCTCTTCGGCGGGATGCTCCACTGAGCTTCGGGAGGGCCTCGTAACTTCCGGGCGCGCCCGGGGTTCAATGCGGCACCATGCGCGCCCTCCCTGTCTGGCCCCTGGTGGCCGTGTGCCTGTCGTGTGCGTCCCGGTCGCAGGTCACGGCACCTGAAGCGGCAGCCGCGCCCTTCGATGAAGCGCGCGCGGTGCACGTGTTGCAGCGGCTGGCGTATGGCCCCTCGGGCAGGGACCTGGCGGAGATGAAGCGGCTGGGCGTGGACGGCTGGGTGGACGCCCAGCTCCAGCCCGCGCCCCGGGATGCGCCGCCGTCCGCGCTGGAGGCGAGGCTCCAGGCGTTCCCCACGCTGGGGATGTCCATGGGGCAGCTCATGAAGGACTACCCCCGGCCGCCGCCGGAGCTGCCCCCCGAGGAGAAGCGCGAGCGGGGCCCCGCGCGCGTCGTCTTCGAGCGCTCCTCCGCGAGGGTGCTGCGCGCGGTGGAGAGCCCGCGCCAGCTGGAGGAGGTGCTGGTGGACTTCTGGTTCAACCACTTCAACGTCTCCGAGGACAAGGGCGTGGTGCGGTGGCTGGCCACGTCCTACGAGCGCGACGCCATCCGGCCGAACGTCTTCGGCACCTTCCGGGAGCTGCTGGGCGCGACGGCGCACCACCCGGCGATGCTCTTCTACCTGGACAACTGGCGCAGCACGCGGGAGGGGCTGAGCCAGGAGGCGCTGCGCCACCCGCGCCGCTTCCGCCGCCAGGCCGCGATGGTGGAGGGCGCGGAGGACGAAGAGGACGCGAAGCCGAAGCTGGGCCTCAACGAGAACTACGCGCGCGAGCTGCTGGAGCTGCACACGCTGGGCGTGGACGGCGGCTACACGCAGGACGACGTGCGAGAGGTCGCTCGGTGCTTCACGGGCTGGAGCATCCGCCAGCCGGGGAAGGACCCCTCTTTCGTCTTCCGGAAGGTGGCGCACGACACCGACGCCAAGCGGGTGCTGGGGCAGGTGCTCCCGGCGGGCGGAGGGGCGCAGGACGGAGAGCGGGTGCTGGACCTGCTCGCGAGCCACCCCGCGACGGCGCGTCACGTGGCGCTGAAGCTCGCGCGGCGCTTCGTCGCGGATGCGCCGCCACCGGCGCTGGTGGACCGCGTGGCGAAGGTGTTCCTCGACACGAAGGGAGACCTGCGCGCGGTGTATCGGGCGCTGTTCCAATCGCCGGAGTTCCAGGCGCCGCGGGCGCGCGCCGCGAAGGTGAAGACGCCGTTCGAGTACGTGGTGTCCGCGCTGCGAGCGACGAACGCGCAGGTGGAGGTGACGCCCCGGCTGCTGCGCCACCTGGCCCTGATGGGCGAGCCGCTCTACCGGGCCCCTGCACCCACCGGCTACCCGGAGGTGGCGGAGCCGTGGGTGAACAGCGGAGCGCTGGTGGCGAGGCTCAACTTCGGCCTGGACCTGGTGGGAGGCCGGCTGCCCGGCGCGCGCGTGGCGTTGGCTGCGTTCGCGCCGAAGCCGGCGCCCACGGCGGTGGAGTGGGTGGACGGCCTGGGGCAGGCGCTGCTGGGCGCGAAGCCTTCCGAGGAGACACGGGCCACCATCCTCGCGGCGCTGGCGGAGAAGCGCGAGGCCGCGAGCGCCGTGGACGAAGCGCCGCCCGTGGACGTGCCACTCATCGCGGGGCTGCTGCTCGGCTCGCCGGAGTTCCAGAAACAATGACGACACGCCCCTCCCGCAGGCAGCTCCTCCAGGCCCTGGGCGCGACCGGCGCGGGCCTCGTGCTGGCGCCGTCCTTCCTCTCCCGCGCCTGGGCCGCGAGCCCCCGCGATACGCCCGCCCGTCGTGCGCTGGTGACGGTCTTCCTGCGCGGCGGCGCGGATGGCCTGTCCCTGGTGCCGCCCGTGGAGGATGACGCCTATCAGCGCGCGCGCCCCACGCTGGCGCTCACGTTCCAGGGCGAGCACGCCGCGCTGAAGCTCACGGGGCCCTTCGGCCTGCACCCGTCCCTCGGGGCGTTGATGCCGCTGTGGTCGGAGGGGCGGCTCGCGGTGCTCCCCGGGGTGGGCCTGCCCGTCGCGCCGCGCTCGCACTTCGACGCGCAGGACTTCCTGGAGTCCGGCACGCCGGGCCGCAAGTCCACCGCGGACGGCTGGCTCAACCGCGCGCTGGTGGACGCGAAGGACGCCGCCCCCCTGCGCGCCGTGGCGCTGCAACCCACGCTGCCGCGCGCGCTCTATGGCGACGCGGGAGCGCTCGCGATGGGCCGGCTGGAGGACTTCCGGCTGCGCACCGGCCGCCAGCATGGCGACGCGCGCCAGGGCTTCTCCGCGCTCTATGCCGGCGCGGTGGATCAGGCCCTGAAGGGCGCGGGCGCGGACGCCTTCGAGGCCATGTCGAAGCTGGACGGCGCCCGCCTCGCGAAGCGGCCCGCGTCGCCCGGCGTGACGTACCCGGGGACGCCGCTGGCCCGCCGCCTCCAGGACATCGCGCGCCTCATCCAGGGCGACGTGGGCCTGGAGGTCGCCGCGACGGAGATGGGCGGCTGGGACACGCACGTCGCCCAGGGCGTCGCGCAGGGCGCGTTCGCGAAGCGCTGCGAGGAGCTGGGCAACGCGCTGGCCGCGTTCGCGGCGGACCTGGGCCCGAGGCTCGACGCCGTGACGGTGCTGGTGATGACGGAGTTCGGCCGCACCGTGAAGGAGAACGGCAACCAGGGCACGGACCACGGCGTGGGCGGCGTGATGTTCGCGCTGGGCGGCGGCGTGAAGGGCGGGGTGCACGGCCGCTTCGAGGCGCTCACGGCGGACCGGCTCCAGGACGGCCGGGACGTGCCCTCCTGGACCGACGTCCGCGCCCCCCTGGCCGAGGCCCTGCGCGCCTGCCGCCCCGGCGTGGCCCTGGCGAAGGTGTTCCCCGGCTATCAGGAGCGCGGGTCCCTCGGGATGTTCACCTGAGCTCCTCCCCGACGGCATGGGCGCCGATGATGGCGTGGCGGCCTCGCGCGGCTCGCGGGGCCGGCCGGCTCACCTGCTTCAACTTTGATGCTCGGCGGTCGCCGCGGGAGCGGGCGGTGTGATGGACTGGCGGCGTGCAACGCGTCCGCCGCCCCCTCATGGCCCTCCTCCTCATCGTCGGCATGCTGTACCTCGGGCTGTGCGCGGTGCTCTTCGCCGCGCAGCGCTCGCTCATCTACCCCGCGCCCCGCACGGAGCCCGCGAACCTGCGCGGCCAGCCCGGCTTCGGCGTGGTGCCGCTGGCCAACGGCCTCGACGTGGATCGCTTCTACCTGCCCGCGCCGCCGGGCGCCCCCACGGTGGTGCACTTCCACGGCAACGGCGAGCAGCTCCTGGGGCAGCGCGAGCTGGGCCAGGCGCTGGGAGACGCGGGGCTGGGCTTCCTCGCGGTGGAGTACCCGGGCTACGGCGCGTCGCCGGGGAGCCCGTCGGAGGCGGGCCTGTACGCGTCCGCGGAGGCCGCGCTCCAGTTCCTGCGCGACCAGGGCGTGAAGCCGGAGGACATCGTGCTCAGCGGGCGCAGCCTGGGCTCCGGCGTCGCCGTGGAGATGGCCCGGCGCGGGTACGGTGCACGCATGGTGCTGGTGTCCCCGTACACGTCCATGGTCGCCATGGGCCAGCGCACCCTGCCCTTCCTGCCCGCGGCGCTGCTGATGCGCGACCGCTTCCAGTCGCTCGACAAGGCCCGGGACATCCCCATCCCCGTCCTCATCATCCACGGCGAGGAGGACGAGGTCGTCCCCGTGGACATGGGCCGCGCGCTGGGCCAGCGCTTCCCCCACGCCCGGGTGGTGACCGTGCCCGGCGCCCACCACAACGACGTGCTGGAGCGGAGCGGCCAGCAGCAGCTCGCGCGGATGGCCACGTTCGCGCTCGACGGGAGCTGAGCCGGGCCTCGCGCCCCCTGGCCCAGGACCCATGACGTCCTGCGTTGCGTTCCCTTGCGCCTACCGGCGACCCCCGGATTATGCTCCGTGTCATCAACGCGATGTTTCATCGCGTCCTCAAGCTCCCCCGAGGGATGGATGAGCATCGACCCGGCCCCCGCCGCGACCCTGTCCGAAGCGGCCCGTGAAATCGTCGAAGTGGGCCGCTTCCTCAGCGTGCGCAACTTCGTGCCCGCCACCAGCGGCAACTTCTCCCGCAGGCTGGACGCGCGCACCGCCGCCGTCACCCGCTCCGGCGTGGACAAGGGCGAACTGGTGGAGGCGGACATCCTGGTCGCGGACATCCACGCGCCGCCGCCCAGGGGCTCGTCCGCGGAGACGCCCCTGCACCTCCAGCTGTACCGGGACCGCCCGGAGGCGCAGGCCGTGCTGCACACGCACTCCGTGGTGGCCGCGCTCCTGTCGAACCTGCGGCTGCCGGAGGGGGAGCTGGTGCTCCAGGACTTCGAGCTGCTCAAGGCCCTGGGCGACACCCGCACGCACGAGGCGGCGGTGTCCATCCCCATCTTCCCCAACGACCAGGACATCCCCCGGCTCGCGGACAAGGTGACCGCGCTGCTCGCGAAACGCACGGACCTGGTCGCGTATCTCATTGCCGGCCACGGGCTCTACACCTGGGGCCGGAGCATGGCCGAGGCCCGCCGCCACGTGGTGGCGCTGGAACACCTGCTGACGTACGAACTCGAGAAGATGAAGGTGCGGCGATGAGCAAGCTGATTGTCTACAACGACCACCAGCCGGAGGCGCCGCTGGGCGTCTACACCGAGCCCGAGGACATCCGTCGCGAGCTGAGGCCCGCGGGCGTGCGCTTCGAGCGCGTGGACGCGTCCGTGGACCTGCCGGAGGGCGCGGGCCAGGAGGAGGTCCTCGCGGCCTACAAGCACGTCGTGGACGCGGAGATGAAGGCCCACGGCTACAACACCGTGGACGTGGCGCGCATCAAGCCGGACGCCCCCAACGTGGAGGCCGCCCGCCAGAAGTTCCTCTCCGAGCACAAGCACACGGAGGACGAGTCGCGCATCATGGTGGAGGGCAGCGGCTGCTTCTACCTGCACGCCGGCGACAAGGTCTTCCAGGTGGAGTGCACCCGCGGCGACCTCATCAGCGTGCCGGAGGGGATGAAGCACTGGTTCGACATGGGCGAGAAGCCCCGGTTCGCCGCCATCCGCTTCTTCATCCGCCCGGACGGCTGGGTGGGCCACTTCACCGGCGAGGCCATCGCCGAGCGCTTCCCGAAGTACGCGCCGTGAGTGCCCCCAAGGCGGTCGTCACGGACATCGAGGGCACCACCAGCTCCATCGCCTTCGTGAAGGACGTGCTCTTCCCCTTCGCCCGGAGGCACCTGGCGGAGTACGTCGCCACGCACGGCCAGGAGGCCGCCGTGCGCCAGTGCCTGTCGGACGCCCGCACGCTCGCGGGCGAGCCGGCGTTGGATGAGGTGGGCACCGTCGCCTTGCTCCAGCGCTGGATCAACGTGGACCGCAAGGCCACGCCGCTCAAGACGCTCCAGGGCCTCATCTGGGAGGACGGCTACGCGCGCGGCGAGATTCAGGGCCACGTCTACGCGGACGCGGCCCGGGCCCTGCGCGAGTGGCACGCGAAGGGGCTGCGCCTGTATGTCTATTCGTCCGGCAGCATCGCCGCGCAGAAGCTGATCTTCGGCCACAGCGTGGAGGGCGACCTGACGCCGGTGTTCTCCGGCTACTTCGACACCACCACCGGGCCCAAGGTGGAGGCGGCGTCGTACACGAAGATCGCCCAGGCGCTGGAGCTGCCGCCCGGCGACCTCCTGTTCCTCTCCGACAACGTGGCGGAGCTGGACGCGGCGAGGCAGGCGGGCTTGCGCACCGCGGCCCTGGACCGGGGCGAGGTGGCCCTGCCGCCGGGCCACGGGCACCCGGTGTTCCACGACTTCACGTCGCTCGACCCGTTCGCGCGCGTGTCCTGAATCGATTCCCCACCCCGGAGCGGAGCCTCCCCCATGTCGAGTTCCAACAAGCCCGTGCTGGGCATCATCGGCGGCAGCGGCCTGTACCAGATTGACGGGCTGACGGACGTCTCGTGGCGCCGGGTGTCGTCGCCCTTCGGTGAGACGTCGGACGCGTTCTGCTTCGGCCGCATCGGCGACCAGCCGGTGGTGTTCCTGCCGCGCCACGGGCGCGGGCACAAGATCCCGCCGTCGGAGCTGAACTTCCGCGCCAACATCGACGCGCTCAAGCGCAGCGGCGTGACGGACATCCTCTCCGTCTCCGCGGTGGGCAGCCTGCGCGAGGACCTGCCGCCCGGCACCTTCGTGGTGGTGGATCAGTTCGTGGACCGCACCTTCGCGCGCGTGAAGAGCTTCTTCTCGCAGGGGCTGGTGGCGCACGTGTCCATGGCGAAGCCTACGTGCTCGCGCCTGGGCGACGCGGTGATGTCCGCGTGCGAGGGCCTGGACATCCAGGTGGTGCGCGGCGGCACGTACCTGGTGATGGAGGGCCCGCAGTTCTCCACGCTGGCGGAGAGCAAGCTGTACCGGCAGTGGGGCTGCGACGTGATTGGCATGACCAACATGCCGGAGGCCAAGCTCGCCCGGGAGGCGGAGATCTGCTACGCGAGCGTGTCGATGGTCACGGACTACGACTGCTGGCACCCGGACCACGACGCGGTGACGGTGGACCAGGTGGTCGCCGTGCTGCTGGGCAATGCGGGCAAGGCGCGCGGGCTGGTGAAGAACATCGCGCCGCTCGTGGGCCAGCACTCCACCCCGTGCCACGCCGGCTGCCAGACGGCGCTGGAGCACGCCATCATGACGTCGCCGGACGCGCGCGACCCGGCCCTGGTGGAGAAGCTCTCCGCGGTGGCGGGCCGCGTCCTCAAGCGCTGAGCGCGGGAACAAGGAAGACACGGCGATGAAAGTCCAAGGCGTTCCGATGCGCTCCATCTGGGTCGAGTCCGACGGCTGGAGCGTCGGCGTCATCGACCAGACGCGCCTGCCGCACGCGTTCGTGAAGGTGCGGCTGTCCACGGCGGACGAAGCGGGCCACGCCATCCGCAGCATGTTGGTGCGCGGCGCGCCGCTCATCGGCGCCACGGCGGCGTATGGCGTGTGCCTGGCCATGCGGCAGGACGCGTCCGACGGCGCCCTGGAGCAGGCGCTGACGATGCTCCGGGCCACGCGGCCCACGGCGGTGAACCTGCACTGGGCGCTGGACGGGATGCGGCAGGTGCTCGCGCCGCTGAAGCCGTCCGAGCGCGTGGCGGCGGCGTACCGGCAGGCGGCGGCGCTGTGCGACGAGGACGTGGCCATCAACCGCGCCATCGGCGAGCACGCGCTGAAGCTCTTCCGGGAGGCCTGGGACAAGAAGGGCCGCCAGGGGCGGCTGAACGTGCTCACGCACTGCAACGCCGGCTGGCTGGCCACGGTGGACTGGGGCACGGCGCTGGCGCCCATGTACCTGGCGCACGACGCGGGCATCCCCCTGCACGTCTGGGTGGATGAGACCCGCCCGCGCAACCAGGGCGCGGTGCTGACGGCGTGGGAGCTGGGACAGCACGGCGTCCCGCACACGGTCATCGCGGACAACGTCGGCGGCCACCTGATGCAGCACGGCGAGGTGGACCTGTGCATCGTCGGCACGGACCGCACGACCGCGCGCGGGGACGTGGCGAACAAGATTGGCACGTACCTGAAGGCGCTGGCCGCGAAGGACAACGGCGTGCCGTTCTACGTGGCGCTGCCGTCGCCCACCATCGACTGGGCCATCCAGGACGGCGTGAAGGAGATCCCCATCGAGCAGCGCGACGGCGCGGAGCTGAGCGACGTGACGGGCCGGCTGCCGTCGGGGGACATCGCCACGGTGCGGATTACTCCGCCGGGGAGCCCCGCCGCGAACTACGCGTTCGACGTGACGCCCGCGCGGCTGGTGACGGCGCTCGTCACGGAGCGCGGCGCGTGTCCGGCGACGGAGGAGGGGCTGCTGTCGCTCTTCCCGGAGCGGCGCGCGCAGCGGAGCGCGGCGAAGTGAGCGGAGCGGGGGGCCACCGCGCGCTGCGCGAGGCGATGGTGGCCACCGCGCGGCGGATGAACACGTCCGGGCTGAACCAGGGCACGTCCGGCAACCTGAGCCAGCGGGTGGAGGGCGGCTTCCTCCTCACGCCGTCCGGGCTGGGCTACGAGGCGATGACGCCGGAGGACCTGGTCCTCATGCGCTTCGACGGCTCGCACGAGGGCCACCGCAGGCCGTCCACGGAGTGGCAGCTGCACCGGGACCTCCTCCAGGCCCGGCCGGAGGTGGGCGCGGTGCTGCACGCGCACAGCATGTTCAGCACCACGCTGGCGTGCCTGCGCCGGGGCATCCCCGCCTTCCACTACATGGTGTCCGCGGCGGGCGGCACGGACATCCGGTGCGCGGAGTACGCGACGTTCGGCACGCCGGAGCTGGCGCGGAACATGATGGCGGCCCTGGAGGGCCGCAAGGCGTGCCTGCTGGCCAACCACGGGATGGTGGCCGTGGGCGCGGACCTGGCGGCGGCCTGGAAGCTGGCGGTGGAGGTGGAGACGCTGGCGGCCATGTACTGGCGCGCGCTCCAGCTCGGCGAGCCGGTGCTGCTGGACGACGCGGAGATGGCGCGCGTGTTCCAGCAATTCCAGGGCTATGGCCAGTAGGCGTCGCTCCGCGCGCCAGTTCCTGCATGATTCTCCGGGTCCCTGCCTCTAAGGCGGGAAGGGGCGCGGGAGGGGCCGGTCATCTCGGGTCCCCAGGAGGAGTCGGCATGCTGCGGTGGGTTCTCGGGTGCATGGTGATGATGGCACTGGGGTGTGCCTCGCTCATGCCGTCGGGGCGGGAGCCCGCGGACCCGCGGCTGGCGGACGCGCTCCAGGCCTACGCGCAGGCCGCGACGCTCTACGAGGAGGGCCGGTACGCCGAGGCCGTGGCCCCTGGCGAGCGCGCCCTGGCGCTGCGGGAGGCCGTGCTCGGGGGCTCGCATCCGGACGTCGCCTCCTGCCTGAACCTGCTTGGGGAGGTGTACCGGCTCCAGGGGGACCTCGCCCGGGCCGGCGTCCTTCACGAGCGCGCGCTGGCCATCCGGGAGGCGGTGGTGAACGACGACGCGGTGAAGTCCGTCACGGCGGCCAGGCTGCTCGGCTTCGCCGCGTCCCCCATGATGGAGACGGACCGGCAGGCCGGGGGCTTCTACGACCACGGGCACGCGCTGTCCCGGCGGACGAACAACCTGTTCAGCATGGACAAGCGCCGCCGCATGGGGACGTTCGCCAGCCAGGAGGCGACCCTCAACGAGAACCAGTCCGCCTACGCCGAGTCCCTCAACAACCTGGCCAACCTCTACCAGCAGCAGGGGCTCTACAGCCGGGCGGAGCCGCTCTACTCGCGCGCCTTGGATTTGCGCGAGACGGTGCTCGGCAAGCACCACCTCACCGTCGCGGACTCGCTGAACAACCTGGCGCTGCTCTACCGGGAGCAGGGGCTCTACGGCCGGGCGGAGCCGCTCTACGTGCGGGCGCTCGGCCTGCGCGAGTCGGCGCTGGGCAAGGCGCATCCGCTGGTCGCGGACTCGCTCGACACGCTGGCCACGCTCTACCAGGACCAGGGCCAGTACGGCCGGGCGGAGCCGCTGGGCCTGCGCGCGCTCTCCCTTAGGGAGGAGGCGCTGGGCAAGGCGCACCCGTTGGTCGCGGACTCGCTCAACAACCTGGCCAACCTCTATCAGGACCAGGGGCTGGATGAGCGCGCGGAGCCGCTCTACGTGCGGGCCCTCGCCATCCGGGAGGCGGCGGCGGACGGCAGCCCTTCGGACCTGGCCGCCGCGCTCAACAACCTGGCCACGCTCTACCAGGCGCAGGGGAAGTACGCCCAGGCGGAGCCGCTCTACGCGCGGGCGCTGGCGCTCTGGGAGCAGGCGCTCGGCGCGCGTCATCCGCACGTCGCCGCCTCGCTCAACAACCTGGCCACCCTGTACCGGAAGCAGGGGCGGTACGGCCAGGCGGAGCCGCTGTACGCGCGGGCGCTGGCCATCTGGGAGGAGGTGCTCGGCCGGAACCACCCGGACGTCGCCGGGTCGCTCAACAACCTGGCCAATCTCTACCGGGACCAGGGGAGGTACCGCCAGGCGGAGCCCCTCTACGAACGCGCGCTGTCCATCCGTGAGGCCGTGCTGGGCCGGAACCACCCGGACCTCGCGGCGTCCCTCAACAACCTGGCCCGCCTGCGCCTGGCGCAGCACCGCCTGGATGACGCGGTGCCGTTGTTCCAGCGGGCGTTCGGCGTCTCCGAGCAGCGGCTGCGCCGCGAGGCCCTCGAGTTCTCCGAGGCGCGGCTGGCCAGCTTCCTCCAGCACCTGCGCGCGGACGAGGAGCAGCTCTACGCGCTCGTGCGCGCGCACCCGGACTCCGAGGCCGTCCGGCGGCTGGCGTTGAGCGCCGCGCTGCTGCTCAAGGGCCGCTCCGTGGAGGAGACCGCGGACATCTCCCGCGCGGTCTACCGGAGCCTGGGCGCGGAGGAGCGCGGCACCTTCGAGCGGCTGCGCAAGCTGCGCACCCAGCTGGCCAGCCTCTCGCTCCACGGGCCTGGCGCGCTCACGCCGTCCGCGTATCAGCGGCAGCTCACGGCGCTGACCGCGCAGGGGGACGCGCTGGAGGCGACGCTCGCCAGCCGCTCCGCGCCGCTGCGCGCCCTGGCCGCGCTGCCCGCGCCCGGCGACATCGTCGACCGTGTCGCCGGGGCCCTGCCGGACGACGGGGCCCTCGTGGAGTTCATCACCTACGAGGACCGTCCCCTCGTGCCGGGGACGGGCACGGCCCACCTGCGCTGTCTGGCGTTGGTGCTCCTGCCCGACGGGGGCATCCGCGCGTTGGACCTGGGGCCTGCCGCGCCCATCGAAGCCGCGGCCTCGAGCCTGCGGGATGCGCTGGCCCGCCGGGACGCGGCCTTCGAGGACACCGCCCACGCGCTCTACCGGCTCGCCTTCCAGCCGCTGCTGCCGGTGCTGGGGAGGGCGCGCCGGCTCTTCCTCTCGCCGGATGGCGAGCTGGCGCTGGTGCCCTTCGCGGCGCTGCACGACGGGCGGCGGTACCTGGTGGACCGCTACGACTTCACCTACGTCACGTCCGGAAAGGACCTGCTGCCCAGGCCCCAGCAACCGAGGCCCGCGTCGTCCGTGGTGGTGCTGGCGGATCCGGCCTTCAACACGGGGCGCCCGGCCTCCACGGGGAGCGCGCCCGTGGTGGCGGAGCGCTCCCCGTCATCGCGGCGCGAGGACCTGGTGGCGCGCGACTGGGCGCCGGTTCCGTTGCCGGGCTCCCGCGAGGAGGCGGAGGCCATCCAGCGCCTGTTCCCGCAGGCGCAGCTGTTCCTGGGGGCGAAGGCGACGAAGGACCGGCTGCTGCACCTGCGCACGCCGGGCATCCTGCACCTGGCGACCCATGGCTTCTTCCTGGAGGACGCCGCCGCGCCGGAGAACGCTCGGGCCGTCGCGACCTTCGGGGCGCTGGGCGAGGATCCGCGGGCCCCGCGCCCACCGGATCCGCTGCTGCGCTCCGGCCTGCTGCTCGCGGGGGAGACGGAGAAGGCGAGCGCGTCCGACAGCGCGCTGGTGACGGCGCTGGAGCTGGCGGGGCTGGACCTGTGGGGCACGCAGCTGGTGGTCCTGTCCGCCTGCGACACGGGCCGGGGCGCCGTGCGTCGCGGCCAGGGCGTCTACGGCCTGCGCCGGGCGTTCCTGGTCGCGGGGGCGGAGACGGTGGTGATGAGCCTCTGGAAGGTGGACGACGCGACGACGCGCACCTTGATGGAGACCTACTATCGCCACCTGCTCGGAGGCGAAGGGCTGGCCACGGCGCTGCGTGAGGCGATGCGGGAGCTGCGCCGCGCCCAGCCCCATCCGCACTACTGGGCGCCGTTCATCGCCATGGGCCGGGACGCCCCCTTGCGGCTGCTTCAGGGGGCCGGCGAAGGCCGCGCGGAGTAAGCCGCCGGGAGTTCGCCATCCCATGCCGCGCCGGCGTGATGGCCGAGGCGCTCGCCACCTGGGGAAGGGAGGCTCAGGCGCTGCGCAGCGTGAGCAGCGTCACCTCGGGCGGGACGCCGATGCGGAAGGGGAGCCAGTGCCCCGTGCCGCCGGAGACGTAGAGGTGGCTGTCCTTGAAGCGATAGCGGCCCAGCATGTGCTTGAAGGCGAAGCCGAACAGCGGAACGCCCAGGAAGGCCACCTGGCCGCCGTGGGTGTGCCCTGAGAGCGTCAGGCGCGCGCCGCGCTCGGCGGCGTAGGGGAAGAAGTCCGGGTGGTGGGAGAGGCAGAGCACCACGTCGTCCGGCTGGCCCCCCGTGAAGGCCGTCTCCGCCGAGTACCGCCAGCGCCGGTCGCGCCCGGCGCGGTTGCCGCCGGACATGGGGAAGTCCACGCCCACCACGCGCACGCGCTGACCGCCGTGCTCCAGGACGTGGGGCTCATCCACCAGCAGCCGGACCGGCGCCCCCCGCTGGGCCAGCTGCGCGTAGCCCTCCAGGACCTCGTCGAGCCCGCGCCAGTGCTCGTGGTTGCCCAGCACCGCGAGCATGCCGTGGCGGGCCGTCGTGGAGGCGAGCGCGGCCATCGTCTCGTCGAGCTGGTTCACGTCGTCGATGAGGTCCCCGGTCATCACCTGGAGGTCCACGCCGGCGGTGTTCATCACCGCCACGGCGCCGCGCAGGTACTCGGGGGAGATGAAGGGGCCCACGTGCACGTCGGTGATCTGCCCGATGCGGAAGCCGTCGAGCGCGGCGGGGAGGCCGCGCAGCTTCACCTCCACCTCGCGCACGGTGAAGCCCAGGCTGCCGCTCACGACGCCCGCGGCGCTGGAGCCCATGGCGAAGACGGGCATGGCCTGTCCGGCCTTCACCAGGAGGTCCCGGCGGCCCAGGTCCACGCCCGGAGGCGCGGCCTGCCGCCGGCGTTCGGCGCGCAGCTTGAGGAGGAGGAACGGCGGGCCCATCAGCATCACGAACAGCGCGGCGATGCTCCACACGACGGCGAACAGCTTCACCGGCACGAGGGCCGCAGGCGTGTGGCGCAGGCCGAAGCCGGTGACGGCCGGCACCGTCCAGGCCGTGAACGCGAAGACCGAGAGGCCCAGCAGCACGCCATGGCGCCAGCCCCGCGTGAGTGAGGGCACCACCCTGCGCAGCACGACGTACGCGCCCAGGTAGACGAACAGCAGGACCAGCAGCCTTCCCATGATGTGCGCGCTCTTCCGTGTGAGGAGCCCCGAGGATAACGGACCCCCTGACAGCGCGCTGTCTCCCGTCACCGGGCTGCCCGCCTCCTGGGCTCCATGGGATTGAACATGGAATAAATTGATGCGGAAGTTCATGCGCGCATCCATCGAGGCAAGGAGGGTGGACCTTGGAACCAGGACTGGGATGCGTTCATCCGGAGGGGACAAGGTGCCGCACCGCTCCCCGCGTACTTCGAACATGCCTCCTGGATGATTCAGAAACACGGACTCTTTGGGCTGACGATGACGTATTGGCAGCAGGTAGAACTCGCGCCTGTACCCGCCGAGGACTGCGCCATGCGCTACTGCTCTATCGAGAGGATGAACTTCGATGAGCCAGGACAGTGGAGTGGAAAGTATCGGGCGCGCCATCGATGGCATCTGTCTGGCGTCGACTGTCCCCGATTCGGTCCCTGGGCACGGATGGATGCCTTCCCATCCGTGGAGCTCTCCGCTGTGGAGGAGCCGGTGCTGGCCGAGCCCAAGGGGCCCATGTCTGTCGCTGAATACAACCGGCTGGTGGCCCTGATTCGCCCGTTTGTTCCTCCCGAGCTGCCCGTGAGAGCAGGGGGCTCGTTCGGGCCCATGGTCGGAACCGCCCAAGGCAGGTTCGGCCCCGTGACCTGCTGGCCTTCGTGGGAGGTGGTCCTCCGCGAGGACGCGGTGGACCTGCTCAAGGCCGAAGGGCTTCAGGGCGTCATCGCGGTCCGTATGGAACTCCGTGCCCGCCAGAGCACGATGCCTGCGCTCTACGGGTTGGAGGCCCGGCCCCTGGCCCGGCTGCATCGGTGAATGGAAGACGCCCGCCTGTGACATTTGCGGCAAGCCAGAGTCATTCTCCCTGCCGCCGAAGCGCTGGCTCTTACGCTCCACCGTGCCCGAAGGGCTCGACGTCTTCGGCGTCGAAGGCGCGAACCTACACGTCGTCAGCGAGCGCTTCGTCGAAACCGTGCAGCGCCTGGGGCCCAGCGACGTGCACTACCGTGAGCTTCCCGCCGAGTAGTCACATCCCCCCACCCGGGCTCGCGAGCCGCAGGTGCGAGTGCAACGTCTCCGCGCGCAGGTACAGGAACTGCGCGTCCCCGAAGGCCAGCGCGTCTCCGTCCGCGAGCATCCGCTCCTCGCCCTCGCCCAGCTCCGCGGCGTTCAGCCAGGTGCCGTTCATGGACTTCAGGTCCCGCACGGAGCACGTCCCCTGCGCCGCGTGCCAGCGCAGCACCGCGTGCTGCTTCGACACGGACGGGTCGTGCACCATCAGCGCGCACCCCTCCGTGCGCCCCACCCGCAGCTCCTGCCCGTCCCGCTCCGGCCCCAGGAAGTGGACCTCCAGCGAGTCGAACGCCTGGAGCATGACGAGCAGCCGGTCCACCAGCCGCGACCGGTGCGCCATCCCCACCGTGCGCGCCTCCGCCAGCCGCAAGGCCACCTGCTGGAACACCGGCTCCGGCGGCTGCTGGATGAGCACCACCGGTCCGGAGGCTTGCAGGAACGCCTGCACGGGCGCGAACGCGAACGGGCGGAGCTGTTGGACGGATGGCATCACGTCCAGCAGGTTACCCCCAGCCCCGCCCCGGCGCGAGCCGCCGGACTCCCAGTGTCGGGTGCCCGGCGGTCCGTCCAACCCCCTCAGGATGCCGCGGACGCCTTCATCAGGTGGTCCCCGAAGTCCTCCCGCAGCTTCATCTTCAGGAACTTCCCCGTGGACGTGCGCGGAATCTGCGGCACGAAGAGGAAGTCATCCGGCAGCCACCACTTCGCGAACTGCTTCTCCAGGTGCGCCGTCAGCTCCGCCTTCGTCGCCTGCTGCCCCGCCTTGAACACCACCGCCGCCAGCGGCCGCTCGTCCCACTTCGGGTGGCGCCCCGCGAACACCGCCGCCTCCAGCACGGACGGGTGCGCCATCAGCGCGTTCTCCAGCGCCACGGAGCTGATCCACTCGCCGCCGGACTTGATGACGTCCTTGCTGCGGTCGGTGATGTGCAGGTAGCCCGCCGGGTCGATGGTCACCACGTCGCCCGTCTTGAACCAGCCGTCCTTCGTGAACCGGTCCTTGCCCTCGTCCCCGTAGTACGACGCCGCCACCATGGGCCCGCGCACCTCCAGCTCGCCCATGGCCTTGCCGTCCCAGGGAAGGATCTCCCCCGTGTCGCTCACGTGGCGCGTCTCCACGAACGGCACCGAGTAGCCCTGCGACGCGTACGCGTCCAGCTGCGCCTCCGGCGACGCCGTGCGCAGGTCCCCCTTGAGCCGCGCGAGCGTGCCCACCGGGTTCATCTCCGTCATGCCCCACGCGTGCAGCACGTTCTGCCCGTGGCGCTTGCGGAACCCGTCAATCAGCGCCGGCGGCGCCGCGGAGCCGCCAATCACCATGTGCCGCATGGTGCTCAGGTCCCACTTCCCCGGCTCGCGGTCCAGCTGCGCCAGGATGCCCAGCCAGATGGTGGGCACGCCGCCCGCCACGGTGATCTTCTCGTTCTGCATCAGCTCCAGCAGCGACTGGGGATCCAGGTGCGGCCCGGGCAGCACCTGCTTCGCCCCCGTGAGCAGCGCGTCGAACGGCAGGCCCCACGCCGCCGCGTGGAACATGGGCACCACCGCCAGCACCGAGTCGGACTCCTTCAGCCCCAGCACCTCCGGCAGGCAGCACACCAGCGTGTGCAACACGATGGAGCGGTGGCTGAAGAGCACGCCCTTCGGGTTTCCCGTCGTGCCGGACGTGTAGCAGAGCATCGCCGCGCTGTTCTCATCCAGGCGCGGGAACTCGAACGTGGGCGACTCCGCCGCCAGCAGCTGCTCGTAGTCCAGCCGCCCCTCCGGCACCGGCCCGTCGTCCGGGATGACGATGACGTGCCGGATGCAGCCGGCGGACTTCTCGAACTTCTCCACCAGGGGCAGCAGCGAGCGGTCCACCACCAGCACCGTGTCCTCGGCGTGGCGCGCGATGTAGCCCAGGTCGTTGGGGTGCAGCCGCAGGTTGAGCGTGTGCATCACCGCGCCCATCGCCGGCACCCCGAAGTACACCTCCAGGTGCTGATGGTGGTTCCAGCTCAGCGACGCCACCCGGTCCCCGGGCTTCACCCCCAGCCGCGTGAGCGCGTTCGCCAGCTGGCAGACGCGCCGGTGGAAGTCCGCGTACGTGTAGCGGTGCAGGGACCTGTCCGGCCTGCGGCTGACGATCTCCTGCGCGGCGTAATAGGAGCGCGCCCGCTCCAGGAAGTGCGTCAGGGTGAGCGGGAAGTCCATCATGCGACCGGTGAGCATCGGCACCATCCCTTCGGGAGAGGGGGAGGCGCTGGATGCTACCGGATGCGCGGCGCCATGCCCGCCACTCCCGGTGGGAGCAGGCATGGCGCATCACGTCATCGTCAGCCGAAGAAGACCTCCGCGACCTTGAAGAACTCCTCGGGGACGCGCTTGAGCTCGCGGGTGGCCTCGGCCAGGTGCTCGCTGACGATCTCGTTGCCGCGCAAGGCGGCCATCCTGCCGAACTCGCCGCGGGCCACCATGTCGCACGCATGCACGCCGTACCGGGTGGCGAGCACCCGGTCGTGCGCCGTGGGGGCGCCGCCGCGCTGGATGTGGCCCAGCACGGAGACGCGCGTCTCGAAGCCGGTGCGCCGCTCGATCTCCGACGCGACGATGTTGCCCACGCCGCCCAGGCGCGGCCGGCCCGCTTCGTCCAGGGCGCCGGTGGTGACGAGCTGCTCGGTCTGGTCCGCGGACATCTTGATGCGCGTGCCCTCCGCCACCACCACGATGGAGAAGGAGCGCCCGGACGCGTGCCGGCGCTGGAGGTGCTGCGCGACGGCCTCCAGGTCCGCGGGCTTCTCCGGCACGAGGATGACGTCCGCGCCGCCCGCGATGCCCGCGTAGGTGGCGATCCACCCGACGTGGCGGCCCATCACCTCGCAGACGATGACGCGCTTGTGGGACTCGGCGGTGGAGTGCAGCCGGTCCACGGCCTCCGTCGCGATGGCCACGGCGGTGTCGAAGCCGAAGGTGAAGTCCGTGCCGTTGAGGTCGTTGTCGATGGTCTTCGGCACGCCGACGATGCGCAGGCCCTCCTGGGACATGCGCGTGGCGGCGGACAGGGTGCCCTCGCCGCCGATGGCGATGACGGCGTGGATGCCGTTGCGCTCCACGGCGCGCTTCACGCGCTCCAGGCCGTTCTCCACCTTGAACGGGTTGACGCGCGAGGTGCCCAGGATGGTGCCACCCCGGTGGAGGATGCCGGAGGTGGTCTCCCGCGTGAGGCGGAAGTGGTTGTCGTCCAGCAGGCCCTTCCATCCATCGCGCAGGCCCATCATCTCGAAGCCGTGCTCGCTGGCACGGCGGACGATGGCGCGGATGACCGCATTGAGGCCGGGGCAATCACCCCCGCCGGTGAGCACGGCGACTTTCATGCCGCCGGTTCTAGCGCGACCCGGCCTCCCCGCGTGAGGGCGGATTGCACGGAACGCCCGTGGGAAACCCTCCCCGGTCCCCGGGCGTGCGGGGGGCCGGGCCTGTCAATCGAGGGCGGTGTTGACGTGTCATTCCCGGAGGCGAGGGGCCTTGCCGCGCGGCGCCACGCACGGGGAGGCAGGGCTGCCGGCGACCCGCGCGAGGCGGCCGGCATATGCTGGTGGGGCCATGAACCTACGGGTGTTCCCGACGGAGCAGGAGGCGGCCTCCTCCTGCGCGGCGCGCATCGCCGAGGCGGTACGTCACACGCCGGAGCTGGTGCTGGGGCTCGTCACCGGGCGTTCGCCACTCAACGTGTACCGGAGCCTCGTGGCGCTGGCGGCCCGGGGCGCGCTGGACCTGTCGCGGGCGACGACGTTCAACGTGGACGAGTTCCTCGGCCTGCCGCCGGAGGACGCGGGCAGCTTCCGCGCGTACATGGACCGGCACCTCTTCCGGCATGTGAATCTGTCAACGGAGCGGATCCACTTCTTCGACGGGTTGCGCGCCGGACGCGGAGGCGGAGTGCGCGCGCTATGACGCGGCGCTCGCGGCGGCCGGAGGGCTGGACCTGCTGCTCCTGGGTGTGGGGCCCAACGGGCACATCGCCTTCAACGAGCCGGGCGAGGTGCTGACGGCGACGAGCCACCGCGCGCGCCTGTCGCGGGAGACGCGGCTGTCGCACGTGATGGCGTTCGGGGATGACCCGTCGAAGGTGCCCATGGCGGCGCTGACGCTCGGCATGGCGGCGGTGCTCCAGGCGCGCAAGGTGGTGGTGCTGGCGTTCGGCGTGAACAAGGCCGCGGCGGTGACGGCGATGGTGCACGGACCGCTGACGACCCGCTGCCCCGCCTCGCTCCTCCAGCTTCACCGCGACGTGGAGCTGTGGATGGACACGGGCGCCGCCAGCGGCCTGCAAGCGCGAACGCTGGACGTGGCCCGGACCCGCCGCGACCCAGGCCCCTGAGCGGGGAACCCCCGCATGGCCATGTGAGCGCACTCCAGGAGGCCCGGGGCAGCAGGCCTTGTTGGCGGATTGCCAATGATGCGTGCGTGGGTGGGCACGCCGCGTATTGTGAGCGCGGGTCTGCGGGGAGCTTCTCCGGTCCGAGTCCGAGTGGCTCGTTCCCCAGGCGGTGGCGAGGCGGCGGGCTCCAGCTTCTTTCCGCAGTCGTCGTTCGTTACGCATGTGCTGGCGCCCCCACACCACGCGGTGACGGTGGAGGCGTCGGTGCCGCTGCTGTTCTACGTAGAGGGCCGGAGCGCGGTGTTGCCGGGGTGGATCCGCGGAAGTGACTGTCGCCAGACAGCCGCGGTCCCATGGAATCGCACGGGGTGTTGGGGGAGACCGGGCGGTTCAAGGCGTGGCTGCGCGTGACGGAGTACCGAGACCGGCTCAGCGCGACGAGGGGCTACGACGACCGACCCATCCTTGACGTGCTCCGGAGGGTGGGTCTGGACACGGTGCTGGGCGCGATGGACGCGCGGAATGGCGCAGTCCTGCTTCTTCGTGCTGCACCGTGATGCCAAAGGGCTCGCCCGGATCTCGACCCTGAAGTCCGTCTCCAGGGATGAGAAGGAGAGAATCCCGCAGGGTCACCCTGCCGGCGGCGCGCCGGGAAAACCCGTCCGACAGTCGGACAGGTTTTGGAGCGCCAGGGCTGGGGCCTCCGCTGAAGCGAAGCCGCGGAAACTTGTCCGACAGTCGGACAGGTTTGCAGGACCGTGGCGGGGAGCGGACTCGCCAGAGTTGAGGCGCGGAGACTTGTCCGACAGCCGGACGGGTTTGGAAGACCAGGTTGAGGGACCGCGGTCCAGGTCAGCCGCGGGGACTTGTCCGACAGCCGGACAGGTTTCGAGGGCCTTGGCTTGAGGGGGCCTGTTCCACTCGGACTGCGCAAACCAGTCCGACAGCCGGACCGTCTTGGCCGGTCCCATCCTGTGGCTCCCACTCCAATCAAGCGGCGGGTGCTTGTCCGACAGTAGGGCCGGTTTGGCGGTCCGTGGCGTGGAGGCCGTCGGTCTACCCAGGCTGCGGAAACCTGTCCGACAGGAGGACTGGTCTGGAGGCAGTTCGCGGGGACTGTCGCTCCATCGGAGCCGAAGAAGCCTGTCCGACAATCGGTCCGGATTGGATGGTCATGGCGCGGGGGCCGCCGATCCGTTGAGCTGCGGAAACCTGTCCGACAGTCGGACACGTCGGGAAGGCCGTGGGGCGAGGGCTGCTCCATCGGAGCCGCGGAAACCTGTCCGACAGTCGGACAAGTTGGGAGGTTCGTGGCGCTGGAGGGCCACTCCAGCTGCGCTGAAGAGTCCTGTCTCGGTGCGCGGCGGAGACCTGTCCGACAGTCGGACAGGTTTTGGAGCGCCGCCTCCACGGGCGGTGCCCAGCGTGGAGGTTGGGGGCTCAGGCACCCTCCGGAACGGGACGTGTCTGGCCCGACACGGGCTTCGTCAGCGCGTCGCCGCTGCGAGCCTCGCGGGAGGCTTGCCGCCCGTGGTCGGACGGGTCGCGGGCTTCACCGGGGCCGTCACCTTGGGGGCCGCGGGCGGCTTCGCGGACGCATCGGGGGGACGGGCCTTCCTCGCGGCCTGCGCGGCGGGGGCCTTCACGGTCACCCGCGGAGGGGAGGCCTTCACCGTGGGGGCCTTCACGACGGCGGCGGCCTTGACGTGCGTCTCCGGGACGGCCGGGCGCTTCGCCACGGCCGGCGCCTTCGGCCGCGTGTGCTCATAGGCCGCGAGCACCTTGGCCACGTAGAACTCCGTCTCCCCGTTGTGCGGCACACGCCCGTTCACCGACCCGGGCCCCGCGTTGTACGCGGCCACCGCGAGCCGCACGTCCCGGAACCGGCGGAGCTGCTCGGCCAGGTAGCGCCCGCTCGCGTCGACGGACGGCGCCGGATCGAAGGGGTCCTCCACCCGCATCAGCGCCGCCGTGTCCGGCATGAGCTGTCCGGGCCCCATGGCCCCCGCGGGCGAGATGCGGTGCACCCGCGTCTCCGACTCCACCTGGATGAGCGCCCTCAGCAGCCCCGGCGGAATCCCGTGGCGACGCTCCGCGTCCGCGATGAGCGGCTCCAGCGGCGGGTGCTCGTCCAGCACGCACGCGGGCCGGTGCGCCACGTAGGCCCCCAGCGCGCGCGCCTTCGTCTGGAGGAAGGAGAAGGACAGGGGCGACACCTGCGTCCCGCCCAGCCAGGCCACGCCCAGGTTGAGCAACACCACGGGCGCCAGCGCGCACGGCACCAGCCACGCCCACCTCGGAATCTGGATGCCGCCCACGGCCCGCTTGCGTCCCACCCTCCCCACTTAAGGGCGCCGCGCGCCCCCGTCCAGCTTCCGGCCTGCGTCAGCGGACACCGCCACCCGCCCCGGCGGCGTCCTGAAGCCGGGGCGGGCGGTGGAAGGCTCAGAACAGCAGGCCGAAGTAGTTGGCGCTCGCCTTGGCGCCCACGCAGACCTCGACGTCCGCGGTCCACGACTGGGTCGGGGGCGAGCCCGTGGCCTGGAAGCGGAACTCCAGCTCCTCCTGCTTCGCCAGGTCCAGCACGTCCACCGCGCCGCTGCTGGTGAGCTCCAGCTTGTTCGTGGCGCCGCTGGTGCCGGCGCGCCGGAACTCACCCAGCAGCACGTACTCCGAGGAGCCCGGCTTGCGCACGGAGAGGTTCGCGCGCTCGATGCCGCTGATGTCCGTGCTGGCGGTGGCGTCGAAGAGCTTCAGCCGCAGCTCCGTCTCCACGTCGGCGTCCTCGGGCAGCGCGCTGGCGAAGTCGCCCAGCGGGATGGTGAAGGACTGCTCCACGGAGCCGGAGATGGGCGGGGCGGCGGAGAAGGACAGGTCGTTCTCGGTCTTGCAGATGCGCTCGGCCTCCACCTCGATGGCGAAGAGCGAATCACAGCCCGTGCCCAGCAGGGTCACGGCGCCAGCGAGCAGGAGGGTGCGGAAGGAATTCGTTCGCATGGTTCGAGAGGCTCCTGGCTCAGAAGAAGTAGACGATGAAGCCCAGCTTCACGGAAGGGATGGTGGCGCGCAGGTGCAGCGGGCCGGACGTGACGCTGTCGTCGCCGGACGCGTCCTGTAGGAGCGGCGTGGGCTCCGGCACGGTGAGCGCCACGTAGCTCAGGCCCACGTTCAGGAAGAAGTTGAAGCGGCTGTTCGTGCCCACCTCCAGGCCCACGCTGCCCGTCACGTAGTTGTAGGTGACGTCGCGGATGGCCTCCGACGTGGCGCTCGGCTCCCGGCCCAGCCAGTCCAGCACCTCGCTGTACTCCGAACCGAAGTAGTGGCCGGCCTCCGCGTTGATGGACGGCGCGATGAAGGTGTCCATGGGCAGGATGCTCAACCCGCCCCGCACGCCGATGCTGAGCGTGTTCGTGGTGGGCCCCGCGTGCAGCCGCAGCCAGTTCGTGGGGCGCACCACCGCGGACAGGCCGATGCCGTGCGGCGCGCCCACGTCCAGCAGCAGGCCCACCTTGCGGGGCGCGTCGTCCTGGGCGAGCGCCGGGGTGGCGGTGCCCAACACCGCCAGGCACCCCAGGGCGATGCCGGAGGAGAGAAGAGAAGAGTGTCGTCGTCTCAAAGAAGGGGAGTCCATCGTCATGACGAAAGTTCCACGGTGAGTGCCGGCCCAGCGGCCATTCTTCGCGGAAGGCGCGCGGAAAAGAAGCGCTTCGGACGAAAGCCGTACGGGCTTTCCGGGATGCCGCGTCCCGCGGTGGAGGGACTGCCCGCTTCCCGACACGGGGCGGGGTCCCAGCGGAACAGGAAAGGCGTGCAATGCCTGTCAAATCACTGACGTCCTGTTCAATCCCCTGGGTGATGTCCCGCCAGGCCGCGCGATGCGAACGTATGATGAAGGAAGCCGGTGGAATGGCATTCAGGGCCGGAACCGGGGGGCCAAGGATGATCGACGAAGTCGATCTGCGCATGAAAGCGTGGGTGGGACGGATTGCCACGGATGCGCCGGTGCACCTGGGGGTGCCCGACCGCGAGTCCCTGGAGCGGGGTGTCTGTCTTTACCTCCTGGATCTGGGGCCGGCGCCCCTGACCCGCGCGGGGAAGCGGGGCGCCATGCAGTTCACCGTCTGTTATCTGGTGACGGTGGGCGCGGAGACGCCCGAGCGCGCGCACCGGCTCCTGGGGGACCTGGTCTTCGCGGCCATGAGTGACAAGGAATTGGAGGTGGACCTGAGCCCGCTGCCGGTGGCGCTGTGGGCGGGGTTGCGCTCTGTGCCGCGTCCCGCGTTCCGCCTGCGGGTGCAGGTGCGCAAGGAGCAACCCCTGGCGGAGGTGCGGTGTCTGTCTTTGGTGGACGGGGCGTCCGCGCCGACCCCCCTGCTGGGGCGGGTGGTGGGGCCCGGTGACGTGCCCATCCGGGACGCGTGGGTGGCGCTGCCCGCGCTTCAGCTGAGCACGCGCACGGATGCGCAGGGGCACTTCCACTTCCCCCGCCCGCCGCAGGGCGAGTCGCTGGGCCCGCTGGAGGTGCGCGCGGAAGGGGAGCTGCTGTCGGTGGAGGCGGAGGGGCTGGCCACCGGGACGTCGCCGTTGATCATCCGGATGCCGGTGAAGGAGGCGTGACCATGGACGCGGGGCCGCCAGGCGAGGCCATGGAGACGCGGGCTCGCGCGAGGCGGCACTTCGCCTGGGTGCTGGCGCTGGCGAGGTGGCTGAAGGCCTGGGCGGAGCGGGTGCTCGCGGAGCACACCGAGGCGCTGGCGAAGGCGGCGCTGGAGCTGGGGGGCGCGACGGTGCGCTCGCTGCCCCTGCGCGAGCCGGCCGTGGCGCTGCTGCCGGTGCCTCCCTGGCTCCCGCGGTGGGAGCCCGTGGACTCGCGCGCCCAGCCACCCCTGGAGTCTCCCCCGCCGCTCCCGGAGGCGCGGACACCGCGCTTGAACACGCTGCGGTGCGTTCCGCAGGAGGGCGCGGCGCCGGATGGGGAGCCCGCGGTCGTGCCCCTCCCGGTGGAGCACCGGGTTCCCTTCGGCTTCGACCCGGATGACCTGCTGCCCGCGGAGCCCGTGGCGGTGGTGGCCTCGCGGCCCTCGCCCGCGGAGCTGCTCCAGGCCGCCGTGAGGGAGGCGCCGGACCTCCCGCCCGTCGCGTCATGTCCGCTCCGGCTGGTGACGTCGTTCCCCAGGGACCCGGCGAGGGAGCTCATCCTGCTCTTGAAGGAGTCCGTGGGGACGCCGACCCAGCCTTCCGTGCCCTGGCCCGAGGCGCCATCCTCCTCCCCCGACGAACCCGTCGACGCGGCGGAGATGCTGCGGCAGTGCGAGCGATTGGAGCTGGAGCCGAACGAGTAACAGCAGGCGCCCCGGTGGAAGGAACACCAGACACGGGCTGGCGCGCACGGCAGGCGGCCGGGGCCGCCAGGGATTATGCTGACCGCCGCGATGTCCGAGCGGTCACGTCCCAGCGCTGTCCTGCCAGGCTTCATGATGGACGACGTCGGGCGCCAGCTGGAGGGCCGCGCGGAGCTCCTCGCGGCGGCGCGGCGTCCGCATGCGGAGCTGGAGAAGGTGCTGGCCGGTCGGCGCTGGCGGCGTGGCTTGGCGCGGCGTCCGGAGCTGGTGCGTTCGCTCGTGGCCGAAGCGGGAGCGGTGGAGGAGGCGCTGGAGCGCGTCCAGCGGCGCGCGGCGCGGGAGGCCTGGCCGGACGACCTGCCCGTGTTGAGGGTGGCCCGGGAGCTGTCGGCCCGGCGCGAGCGGCTGACGCGGCTGGCCCGGCGCAGGCTGGAGGTGTTGACGGTGGCGCAAGAGGGCGTGTCACTGGAGGAGGCGCTGACGCGGCTGGATGCGCTGGTGCGCCACCCCGTGAGCTGGGCGCTGAAGCCGGGAGAGGTGCTCGTCTTCGAGGACGGCACCTGGCTGCGTCCGAGCGTGAGCATCGCGCCCGTGCCCTGGACGCGGGAGTTGCCGCCGCGGCTGACGCTCGCATGGGGGGCGCTGGCCGCGTGGGTGTTCCTGCTGGTGGCGCTCTTCCCCACGCTGAAGGAGGGCGGGGGGATGGTCTTCGTGGCGTTGAGCTCCGTTGCCGTGCTGGGGGTCCAGTTCCTGCGCGCGGGCCGGCTCCGGCTCACCAGTGAGCGGCTCATCTGGGCGCCGGTGTTCGGTGAGCCGCAGGAGGTGCGGCTGGGCACCATCTCCCCCGAGGGGGTCCGGCTGGAGCACGGCGCGGACTTGCGGGTGGAGGGGGACCGGCGGCTGTACGCGCGCTCCGTGCGGGGGGCCACGGCGGTCGCGGTGCTGCTGGAGCTGCACCGGCAGCCGCCGCTGCGTGGCGCGGCCCGGGCGGGCGTGCGCCTGGACTCCGTGGTGGTGTTTCTCGCGAAGCTCGGCAAGCGCCAGGGGTTCTGCGTGCTGGGACCCCAGGGCCTCTCCTTCATCCCGGAGGGAAGGGGCCCCCGGGCCCTGAGGGCCGTCACGGCTCGCCCGACGGCGCTGCGCGACTTCGAGTCCGACCAGGTGCTGGACGCGCTGCGCTGGCTGCCGGAGGCGGAGTTCGACGCCCAGGTGACGCGCGTCGTGGAGGCCACCGGCGGCGTGGCCTGGACCCGCGCGGACGCGCGCTACGTGCCGGGCTTCGAGGTGTGGCAGCGGATCGCCATCGAGCACGAGGGGGGCCTGACGCTGACCGGCCGCGTGAACTGGGACCAGCGGGAGGCCGCCGAGCGGCTCCTGCGCGACTGGCCCCGGTAGAGGGGCCCGCTGTCCGCGCCGCGCCTGCGCGGCATGGCGAACCCGGGGGATGACGCGCTGGGCGCCGTCACACCCGCTGGCAGGTGGCGCGGTCCCGCGATGCTGTCCACGGGCCGTCCTCCATGGCCGCCGTGCGAACGGGGAGCGCCCGACCTCGCGCACTGCCCTGTCGCGGTACAGCGGGGCGCTCCCCGGGGTCGGCGTCGGCGGCCTCAGCGCCCTGGCGATGGGAGACCTCCAGCACCCAGGCGGGCTCCTCACCCCATGAGGGCCAGCCCGGCGGGCGGCCGGCGGGCCCCCGCAGTTCGAGTTGCGCTAGATGGCTCTGAGATATATCTCAGAACAATCTTGAATCTCCTGAGAGGACACGGCATGCGCGGCAGACACGGACGGGACCGGGGCGACCCGGCGGAGCACTGGCATCACCACGAGCGAGGCGAGGGCCCCCGCGGGCGCCACGGCGGCCCTGGCGGCGGACGGCACCGGATGTTCGAGGGCGGCGAACTGCGGCTCGTCCTGCTCCACCTCATCAACGAGGAGCCCCGGCACGGGTACGACCTCATCCGGGCCATCGAGGGGCTCAGCCGGGGCGTGTACGCCCCCAGCCCCGGGGTCATCTACCCCACGCTCACCCTGCTCAAGGACATGGGGCTGGTGAGCGAGCCCGACACGACGGACACGCAGCGGAAGCTCTTCGCCATCACGGCGCAGGGCAAGGCGCTGCTCGCGGAGAACGCGGAGGTGGTGGAGGGGCTGCTGCGACGGCTGGGAGAGGCCGGTGCGCTTCGCGAGCGCACGGACGCGGCGCCGGTCCGCCGCGCCATGCAGAACCTGAAGAGCGTGCTGTTCGACACGCTGTCGCCCGGCGTCGACAGGAAGGTCGTGCTCGACGTGGCGGCGTTGATCGACGAGGCCGCGCAGAAGATCGAGAGGCTCCGCTCATGAGCTCCCAGGACCTGCATCAGATCGTTCGCGTGCGCCACGAGCTGCGGCGGCGCAAGCTGGTGGTCAGCGGCGTGGAGTCCGTGACGCCGCGCATGCGGCGCATCCACTTCGCGTCGCCGGACCTCGCGGACTTCCACAGCCCGTCGCCGGATGACCACATCAAGCTGTTCTTCTCCCAGGCGGGGGAGCAGGTGATGCGCGACTTCACGCCGCGCGCCCATGACAACCGCGGGCAGACGCTGACCATCGACTTCGCGCTGCATGGCTCCGGACCCGCGACGGAGTGGGCCGCCCAGGCGAAGGTCGGCGCCACGCTGGAGATCGGCGGGCCGAAGGGCTCACAGCTCGTGCCCGATGACTTCGACTGGTACCTGCTCATTGGCGACGAGAGCGCGCTGCCGGCGCTCGGCCGCCGGGTGGAGCTGCTGCGCCCGGGCGTGCCCGTGACGACCGTGGCCGTCGTGGCGAACGAGGCCGAACACCAGACCTTCGCCACGAAGGCCTCCTGGCAGCCGACCTGGATCGCGCGCGGCGAGCCGGGGCCTGGAGACGGCGCGCTGCTGCGGGAGGCGCTCGCCGGGTTCACGCCCCCGGCGGGGGATGGCTTCGTGTGGATCGCCGGCGAGGCGGAGTGGGTGCGCGACCTGCGGACCTACGTCATCGAGGAGCGCAACCATCCCGCGGAGTGGGTCAAGGCCGCGTCCTACTGGCACCGCGACGGGGCGGCCGGACGCGAGGGCCCCGGGCCTCGCCACTGAGGCAGGGGAGGCCGTCCCGGGAGCCGCGCACTGACCCCGGGGGGCAGTGCCCGGCCCCGGGGGCGATGCACACCGTCGCGGGCGGTGGGCTTCCCACCGCGAAGGGTGGATACATGACCAGCGAGACGCAGACGGGGCGGGCTTCCGGCAGCTTCCTCACCACGCGCGACGGCGCGCGGCTGTACTTCAAGGACTGGGGCCCCAGGGACGGGCAGCCCGTCGTCTTCTCGCATGGCTGGCCGCTCTCGTCCGACGCGTTCGAGGACCAGATGCTGTTCCTGGCCGAGCGGGGCTTCCGCACCCTCGCGCATGACCGCCGGGGACACGGGCGGTCCTCCCAGCCATGGGAGGGGCACGACATGGACACGTACGCGGACGACCTGGCGGAGCTGATCTCCGCGCTGGGGCTGCGCAAGGCCGTCCACGTGGGCCACTCCACCGGCGGCGGCGAGGTGGCGCGCTACATCGGGCGTCACGGCACCTCGCGCGTGGCGAAGGCGGTGCTCATCGGCGCGGTGCCGCCCATCATGCTCAAGACGGACTGGCACCCCAACGGCCTGCCCATGAAGGTCTTCGACGACATCCGCGCGGGCGTGCGCGGGGACCGCTCCAGCTTCTTCAAGGAGCTGAGCCTGGCGTTCTACGGCTTCAACCGGCCCGGCGCGAAGGTGTCGGAGGGGCTGCGCGAGAGCTTCCGCCTCCAGGGCCTGATGGGGAGCCTCAAGGCCGAATACGACTGCGTGAAGGCCTTCTCCGAGACGGACTTCCGCGCGGACCTGGCCCGCATCGACGTGCCCCTGCTGGTGATGCACGGCGATGACGACCAGATCGTCCCCATCGACGGCGCGGCGCGCATCACCGCCACGCTCGTCAAGGGCGCGAAGCTCCAGGTCTACCCGGGCTTCAGCCACGGCATGTGCTCCGTCAACAAGGACGTCGTCAACGAAGCCCTCCTCGGCTTCCTCAAGGCGTAGGGGGCCCGGGCGCTCTCCCAGCCCGGCATGCGTCCAGCCCCGTGCGCCGGGCCGCCGCCGGGCTTGTCATGCCCCGGGGGGTGCAATACGCCTGGGCCCATGTCCACCGCCGCGCTGCCCGCCGACTTCCTCCGCGCCATCGCCGAGTCCTTCCCCGCCGACTTCCTCACCCGGGAGCCCGCGGAGCTCCAGGAGTACGGCCGCGACTGGACGCGCGTGTACGCCCCGGCGCCGGGCGCGGTCGTCTTTCCGCGCACCACGGACGAGGTGGCCCGCTTCGTGGCGCTGTGCCACCAGCACCGCGTCGCGGTGGTGCCCTCCGGCGGGCGCACGGGCCTGGCGGGCGGGGCGGTGGCCATGCGCGGCGAGGTGGTGCTGTCGCTCCAGCGGATGACCCGCATGGCGCCGGTGGACCTGCTGGGCAACACGGTGCGCGTGCAGGCGGGCGCGGTGACGGAGGCCGTGCACCAGCACTGCGCGCCGCACGGCCTCACCTGGCCGGTGGACTTCGCGTCCAAGGGCAGCAGCACCGTGGGCGGCAACATCGCCACCAACGCGGGCGGCGTGAAGGTCATCCGCTACGGCCTCACCCGGCAGTGGGTGCTGGGCTTGCAGGTGGTGACGGCGCAGGGGCAGGTGCTGGAGCTCAACGGCGCGCTGGAGAAGAACAACACCGGCGCGGACCTGCGCCAGCTCTTCATCGGCAGCGAAGGCACGCTCGGCGTCATCACGGAGGCCACGCTCAAGCTGACGCGGCTGCCGGGCAGGCAGGACGTCTTCCTCTTCGCGGTGCCGGACGTGGCCGCCGTGCTGCGGCTGTTCCGCGACGCGCGCCAGGCGCCCCTGGTGCTGTCCGCCTACGAGTTCTTCACCGACAAGTGCCTGGCCCGCGTGCAGCGCCACCGCAAGCTGCGCGCGCCCTTCGAGGCCCCCAGCGGCTGCTTCGTCCTGCTGGAGTCCGAGGGCGGCGACCCGGCGGCGGTGGAGGCGTGGCTGGCCTCCCTCTTCGAGCGCGGGCTCGTCACCGACGGCACCCAGGCGCAGGGCGCGGCGCAGGCGCAGGCGCTGTGGGCGCTGCGCGAGTCCATCAGCGAGAGCCTCTCCGCCACGGGCGTGCTGCACAAGAACGACATCTCGCTGCCGGTGGCGAACCTGGAGGCGTTCTGCTCGGAGCTGGACGCCGTGTTCGCCAGCCGCTACCCGGGCTGGGAGATCTGCCTCTTCGGCCACATCGGCGACGGCAACCTGCACGTCAACGTGATGAAGCCGGACGGGGTGGAGCGGGCGGACTTCTTCGCCCACGCGAAGCAGTCCGACCACGCCATGTTCGACCTCGTGCGCAAGCACGGCGGCAGCATCTCCGCCGAGCACGGCGTCGGCCTGCTCAAGAAGGACTACCTGGACTACACGCGCGCGCCCGGCGAGCTGGAGCTGCTGCGCACCCTCAAGCGCGCCCTGGACCCGGCCGGCATCTTGAACCCGGGGAAGATCCTGGACGCCTGAGGGCGCGGCCGCCGCGCCCGGCGCCTCAGGACACGATGCGCGTCTTGATGTCCGTCTCCAGGCCGGCGATGGCCTCGCACACCTGGCGGGACACGTCCTGGTCCAGGTCCATCACCAGGTAGCCCACGTTGGCGTCCGTGCTCAGCACCTGCGCGTGGATGTTGGCGTTCAGGTCGGACACGATGCGGTTGATGTCGCGCAGCACGCCCGGCGTGTTGCGGTGCACGTTGATGATGCGGTGGGTGCCCGGGTTGATGGGCGTCTCCACGTTGGGGAAGTTCACCGCGCCCGTCGTCGCGCCGCCCTTCACGAACTTGAGCAGCGACGTGGCCACCTCCTTGCCGATGGACGCCTGCGCCTCCTCCGTGGAGCCGCCGATGTGCGGCGTGAGCACCACGTTGGGCAGCCCCTGCAGCTCCGTCACGAAGCCGTCCGAGTTGCCCTCCGGCTCCTCCGGGTACACGTCCACCGCCGCGCCGCCCAGGTGCTTGGAGCGCAGGGCCCGCGCCAGCGCCGGGATGTCCACCACCGTGCCGCGGCTGGCGTTGATGAGGCACGCCCCCGGCTTCATGGCGGCCAGCTGCTCCGGGCCGATCATCAGGTGCGTGGAGGCCAGCGCCGGCACGTGCAGCGTCACGAAGTCCGACTCCGCCAGGAGCGCGTTCAGCGCGGGCACCGACCGCGAGTTGCCCAGGGGCAGCTTCGTCATCACGTCGTAGTAGAGGACGCGCATGCCCAGGGCCTCCGCCAGCACGCCCAGCTGCGACCCGATGTGCCCGTAGCCCACGATGCCCAGCGTCTTGCCGCGCACCTCGTGGCTGCCCGTGGCCACCTTGCGCCACTGCCCCGCGTGCACCTCCCGGCTGCGGTCGAAGAGCTGGCGCGTCAGCACCACCACCTCCGCCAGCACCATCTCCGCCACGCTGCGCGTGTTGCTGAACGGCGCGTTGAACACCGGCACGCCGTGCACGCTGGAGGCGAGCAGATCCACCTGGTTGGTCCCGATGCAGAAGGCGCCTATCGCCAGCAGGTCGTCCGCGTACCTCAGCGCGTCCTCCGGCACCGTCGTCTTGCTGCGGATGCCCAGCAGGTGCACGCCCTTGAGCCGCTCCGCCAGCTCCTCCGGCTTGAGCGCGGAGGACAGCCGCTCCACCTCGAACCCCTCCGCCTTCAGCATCTCGTGGGCCGAGGCGTGGATGTTCTCCAGCAGCAGGACTCGCATCGGGCCCTCGCTGCTCACGGGGCGGCGGGGCGACGGCGGGAAGCGGGGTGTGCTCATGGCGCCTTGCGTTAGACCTCGCCCTCCCAGGTGTCAAGCCTCGGGTGGGGAGGAGCGCCCCGGGGCAGGAGCGGCTGGGCGCCAAGAGACACCGGGCCCGTCGCTCCCCGTACCACGGGGGAGTGACAGGCCCGGAGGGACAGCGGGGAGGCGGGAGGTTACTGGAGGGTCCAGGCCACCGTGCCGCTGCACGCTTCGCTGCCGAAGCAGCCCACGCGGAGCTGGTACGTGCCGCCCGCGCTCGCCGGCGCGGTGTAGGTC
>JAFADT010000598.1 GCA_023424585.1 Pseudomonadota bacterium | reverse complement strand
GTAAAATATGGTAAAATTTGCTGACAGAATGGACGGCATGAAAGCCTCTGACATCAGAGAGCTTTTGAAACTCACCACCCGCCCGGAGATCATCTCCTTTGCCGGTGGCCTGCCCGCGCCGGAGCTCTTCCCCGTGGACGTCATCGCGAAGGCGTTCGAGGAGACCTTCGCGCGGGAGGGGCGCCCCGCGCTCCAGTACAGCACCACGGAGGGCTTCGCCCCCTTGCGCGAGTGGATCGCCGCGCACCTGACCCGCAAGGGCCAGCGCGTCCACGCGGACCAGGTGCTCATCACCAGCGGCTCGCAGCAGGGCCTGGACCTGGTGGGCAAGGTGGTGCTCGACCCCGGCGACCTCGTCGTGGTGGAGGACCCCAGCTACCTGGCGGCGCTCCAGCCCTTCGGCGGCTACGAGGTGGAGTTCGCCACCGTGCGCAGCGACGACGCGGGCATGGACACGGATGACCTGGCGGAGCTGCTGAAGAAGCGCCAGCCGAAGCTGCTCTACGTCATCCCCAACTTCCAGAACCCCAAGGGCACCACCCTGTCCCTGGAGCGCCGCAAGGCGCTGGTGCGGCTGGCGCAGCAGCACAACTTCCTCATCCTGGAGGACGACCCGTACGGCGAGCTGCGCTTCAAGGGCGTGCACCTGCCGTCGCTGGCGGCGCTGGACGACCAGGGCGTGGTGCTGTCCCTGTCCACCTTCTCCAAGACGCTGGCCCCGGGCCTGCGCCTGGGCTGGATCAGCGGCCCCAAGGCGCTGCTCAAGCCGCTGACCATCGCCAAGCAGGCCACCGACCTGCACACCGCCACGCTCGCCCAGCGCGCCACCGCGCGGCTGCTGGAGACGTTCGACTACGCGGGCCACATCCAGGCGCTGATGCCCATCTACTCGGAGCGCGCCAACGCGATGCTCGCCGCGCTGGAGCAGCACATGCCCCAGGGCACGAAGTGGACCCGGCCGGACGGGGGCATGTTCCTCTGGGTGGAGCTGCCCCAGGGCCTGGACGCGGCCGCGCTCCTGCCCCGCGCCGTCGAGCAGAAGGTCGCCTTCGTCCCCGGCGCGCCCTTCTTCGCCAACGACCAGAAGCCCCAGTTCATGCGCCTGAACTACTCCAACCGCCCGCCCGACCTCATCTCCGAGGGCATGCGCCGGCTGGGCTCCGTCATCGCCGACGCGCTGTAGCCCCGAGGCCCCGCCCCCAACGCACCGCGTCGGGGGCGCGGGCCCCATGAGGAGTTGAAGCTTGATTCAGGTTTCAGCCTCTGCGGCGCTGGCCAGCGCCCGCGCGGTGTGCGTACCCTTGCGCGCGTTTTTCCCTAGACGCCCAGGAGAGGCACATGCAGCTGAAGGACCTGAAGATCATCGTCACCGGCGGCGCGCAGGGCATGGGCGCGCACTTCGCCCAGCGCATCCGCGAGGCGGGCGGCCAGGTGGCCGTTGGCGACGTCAACGAGGAGAAGCTCGCGGCGCTGCCGGCGGGCATCCACCGCCGCAAGCTGGACGTGTCCAACGAGCAGGACGTCACGGACTTCGTGCAGTGGGCGCACGGCGCCATGGGCGGCCTCAACGGCCTCATCAACAACGCGGGCATCCTGCGCGACGCGCTGCTGGTGAAGAAGGACCGCACCACCGGGCAGATCAAGAAGCTGTCCACGGCGGACTGGAACGCCGTCATCGGCGTGAACCTCACCGGCGCCACGCTGATGGTGCGCGAGGTCGTCTCCAAGATGGTGGAGACGGACCAGCGCCCGGGCGTCATCGTGAACATGTCGTCCATCGCGCGGCACGGCAACCGCGGCCAGTCCAACTACGTGTCCGCCAAGGCCGCGCTCGCCGCCAACACCGTCACCTGGTCGCGCGAGTTCGCGCCGTTCGGCATCCGCGTGGGCGCCATCGCCCCGGGCATGATCGAGACGCCCATGACGCAGGGCATGAACCAGAAGGCCCGCGACGCGCTGGTGGCCGCCATCCCGGTGGGCCGCATCGGCGAGCCGGAGGACATCTGGCAGGCCGTGAAGTTCATCGTGGAGTGCGACTACTTCAACGGCCGCACCATCGACGTGGACGGCGGTCACAACTTCTAGGCCGTCCGCGGGACCTCGCCCCGGCCCTCAGGCGCTCCTGCGCTTCCGGGGCGCGGCCCGCGTGGCCTTCGCGCCCGCGGCCCTGGGCGCCGCGGGCTTCACGTCCACCCAGCGCTCCGCCCACCGGCCCAGCTCGTCGATGACCTTCCAGAACGCCTGGCCCTTCTCCGTCAGGCGGTACTCGGAGCGGATGGGCGGTCCCGGGTCGACGTGGCGCTCGATGATGCCCTCGGCCTCCAGCTCCTTGAGCCGCTCCGACAGGACGCGCTCGCTGATGGTGCCGATGCGCTCCGTCAGCTCCCCGAAGCGGCACGGCCCGTCCATCAGGATGCGCAGGATGATGCCCGTCCAGCGCCGACCCAACAGGTCGGCCGCCGCCAGGAACCGGCTACACAGCGGGCGCGGGTCGTCATGCATCGCGAGGTCGCCTCCACCCCGAGTATAGCGCCCGCCCCCGCCCGTCCGCACTTACTTACTTTTTAGAAGCTACTTGCGAAATAAAAGTAACGCGGCTAGCCATGAGGTGTTCGCAACGGAGGACGACACGCATGGCGACGACGACCACGGCCCTGGACGCGGGCGCGCTGGAGCAGCTCTTCACGGAGGCCCGCACGTACCCGGCCTGGCAGGACCGGCCCGTGAAGGACGAGACGCTGCGCCAGGTCTACGAGCTGGCGCGCATGGCCCCCACCGCGGTCAACAGCCAGCCGGTGCGCCTGGTGTTCGTGAGGAGCCGCGAGGCCAAGGAGCGGCTCAAGCCCGCGCTGTCCCCAGGCAACGTGGACAAGACGATGCAGGCGCCGGTGACGGTCATCGTGGCGTACGACGCCGCGTTCCATGAGCAGATGCCCAGGCTGTTCCCGTCGCGCGACATGAAGAGCGTCTTCGCGGCCATGACGCCGGAGGCGCGCGAGCAGGCCGCGTTCATGAACGGCACCCTGCAGGCCGGCTACGTCATCCTGGCGGCGCGCGCGCTGGGGCTCGACTGCGGCCCCATGGGCGGCTTCGACAAGGCCAGGGTGGACGAGGCCTTCCTCCAGGGCACCGGCTGGAAGTCGAACCTCCTCGTCAACCTGGGCTACGGCGACAAGGCCGGGCTCTTCCCGCGCAACCCGCGGCTGTCCTTCGAGGATGCCTGCCGGATGGAGTGACACATCCAATCCCAGACAGCGCGCCTGACCCCTCGTTCAATGGCATTAGGCGGTCACAATCCTGATTTTCTATGCTAATCAGGAAGAAGCCGCGCCGCCGTCGGTTCCACAGGGGTGAATCCGGCGAGCAAGCGTCTTCCGGTGCGACAGCGCGAGCGCCCCCGACGCGGGCGCCCGCCCTTCGCGAGGCGGTTTTTTAGACCGCCGGAGGCCGCCTTCCGTTCAACGGGAAGCGGGGCCGGGAAGGCTGACGGGAGCATGCCGGTCGCGCCGCGGTGGCGCGAGGCTTGTGACGGGAGGCGATCGCGGTGGCACGAGCTAGTACAGCTGTTCGAGCGGCATCATCGTGCCCGCCTCGAACTCCGGCGCGCGGCGCAGCTGGTCCAGCACGCGCGGGGCGCACCTCAGGTGGAGCATGGGCAGGGAACCGCCCGGCTCGCTCATGGCGCGCACGGCGCCCACCAGCTGGTGTGCCTCCAACCAGCGCATGAAGCTCTCGCGGAAGCGGGCGTTCTCCGCCTGGCCTTCCTTGAAGACCTCCGCGCGTGAACGCATGGGTGCCCGCGCGGACGCGGGCGCGCCCCTTGGCGCGACCGGCTCCCGGGGCATCACCGTGACGTCGATGTCGCCGCCCGGCTGCGCGTCACGCTCCAGGCCCCCCGCGCCCGGCAACGCACGCACCGTGCCCCCGCTGCCCGGCAGCGGACGCACGGCGGCGACGGAGGACATCCGGGCCGAAATCTCTTGAGCTCCGCCCGGCACGCCATTCTTCCTGCGCATGGCTCACATCCTCCCCGGGTCCGGTGCTCACGTGGCACCGGCCCCGGCAACGACCACGTCACCTGAAAACAGCCAGGCCCTTCCCCGTCCGGTGGTTCGCCGAGCGAGGAAGCTTGATGGCATTGGCCAGAATCAAATCTCTCACTTCCAACGCCGTCAAG
>JAFADT010000586.1 GCA_023424585.1 Pseudomonadota bacterium | reverse complement strand
GGCAGGCCCTGGGCGGACTGGACGGGGCGGTGCTGGCGCACGGCGTGCTGGGGGACCAGGAGGAGGGCCAGCGCTCGTGGGCGGCGGCGGAGCTGGTGCTGCGCACGAACTTCCTCTCCGCCGCGTCGCTCTTGACGGAGCTGGCCAACCGCTTCGAGGCGCAGAAGGCCGGCACGCTGGTGGTCATCTCCTCCGTGGCGGGCGACCGCGGCCGGCAGAGCAACTACGTCTACGGCGCGTCCAAGGGCGCGCTGACCGTGTTCCTCCAGGGCCTGCGCAACCGCCTGGCGAAGTCCGGCGTGGCGGTGGTGACGGTGAAGCCCGGCTTCGTGGACACGCCGATGACGGCGCACGTGCCGAAGAACAAGCTCTTCGCGTCGCCGGAGCAGGTGGCGCGCGGCCTCCGGAAGGCCCCGGACAGGCGCAAGAACGAGGTCTACGTGCCCGGCTTCTGGGCGCTCATCATGCTCATCATCCGGAGCATCCCAGAGCCGGTGTTCAAGCGGCTGAAGCTCTAGGCTTCCGCCGGGGCCCGCGAGGGCAGCCGGTGGAGCGGCCTCCACTCCGTGCCTGAAAGACAGACACGGAATGGAGGCTGGGTTCAACTGCCGGTGGCTTCCCGCCGCGAGACGGCGGACAGGGCCCTGCGCAGGTGCTCGATGACGGGCCCGAGGTGCGGGTCCTGCATCAGCTCGTGGTGGCCGCCGGGCACGGTGTGCACCTCCAGGCCGCCGCGGACCAGGGGCTCCCAGCCGCGGTGAGGCGGAAGCGTGGCGGCGGCTTCGCTGGCGCTCAGCAGCAGGGCGGTGCCGTCGTAGGGCTGGGGCACGTACTTCTCGTGGGCGAAGAGGTTGGCCCGGAAGACGTTGAAGAGGGCACGCAGCTGGGCCGGGCCGGAGTGCGCGTCGAGGATGCGCGCCCGGAGCCCTTCCTGGAGCAGGTGGCCCAGCATCTCGTCGTCACTTCGTGCCAGGGCTTCGTCCGGGACGGAGAGCTGCTGGCCGAAGGCGGTGGCGGTGGCGTGGGCGAAGGAGAGCCTCGCGCGTGCCTCGGCGTCGAGGTGCGGGTCCGACTGGGAGGGCTTCGTCAGGCCCGGCGTGTGGGCGTCGATGAGGGCGAGCACGTCCACGGCTTCGCCCGCTTCGCGCAGACGACGGGCCATCTCGTAGGCGATGACGCCGCCGAGAGACCAGCCGCCCAACTGGTAGGGGCCGTGAGGCTGCACGGCGCGGACGGCCTCGAGGTAGAGGGCGGCCATCTCCTCGATGGACTCGGCGACGGGCCGGCCGTCGAGGCCGCGAGACTGGAGGCCGTAGACGGGCAGCGAGGGGCCCAGGCGACGCGCCAGCTCCGAGTAGGCGAGGACGTTGCCGCCGCCCGGGTGGACGAGGAAGAGGGGGCGCTGCCCCGGCTCACCGCGCTCCAGCGGGACGAGGGGTGTCCAGGCCTGGGAGTCATCGCGGAGCGCCTGGGCGAGCTGCTCGATGGTGGGCTGCTGGAAGAGGATCGAGAGGGGGAGCGACTGGCCGAGGCGCTCACGCACGGCGGCCACCATGCGCACGGCGAGCAGGGAGTGGCCGCCCAACTCGAAGAAGCTGGTGCGGACGCCGATGGGGTGGACGCCGAGGACGTCCTCCCAGATGCGGGCGAGCTGCATCTCCAGCGCGTCACGAGGCGCGACGAAGTCCCGGGGCTCGATGGCGTGGGTGTCGGGCTCTGGCAGGGCCTTGCGGTCGACCTTGCCGTTGGCGTTGAGGGGCAGGGCATCGAGCACGAGGAGGGCGGAGGGGACCATGTACTCGGGAAGCCGCTGCTTGAGGTGCGCCTTGAGGGAGTCCGAGTCGAGGGAGTGGCCAGTGCGTGGGGTGAGGTAACCGAAGAGGCGCTTGTCCGAGTCCGAGCCGCGAGCGACGACGACGGCCTCGCTGACGCCGTCGGCGGCGCGGAGAGCGGCTTCGACTTCGCCCAGCTCGATGCGGAAGCCGCGGACCTTCACCTGGAAGTCGACGCGGCCGAGGAAGTCGAGGGAGCCGTCGTCGCGCCAGCGGGCCTTGTCGCCGGTGCGGTAGAGGCGCTGGCCTGGAGAGGTGGAGAAAGGATGGGGGACGAAGCGCTCGGCGGTGAGGTCCGGACGGTGGAGGTAGCCCCAGGCGAGGCCGAGCCCCCCGACGTACAGCTCACCGGCGACGCCGACGGGGACTGGGTGAAGGGAGGAGTCGAGGACGTAGGCGGAGGAGTTGGAGAGGGGGCGGCCGATGGGGATGGGGCCGTCCACGAGGGAGTCGTGGCGAAGGGGGAAGGTGGAGGAGAAGGTGGTGTTCTCGGTGGGGCCGTAGCCGTTGATGAAGGAGGAGGAGGGGGAGAGGCGGGAGAGGTGCTGGCGGACGCGGGAGGCGGGCAGGACGTCGCCGCCGGCGAGGAGTTGAGGAACGGAGGCGAGTGAGTCGGGGTGGTGAAGGGCCATCTGCTCGAAGAGAGCAGCGGTGAGCCAGAGAGACGTCACGCGGTGGTGACGGAGGAGGGAGGCGAGCTCCTCCAGGGAGAGGGAGTGGGGAGGAGCGAGGACGAGCTTCGAGCCGTGGAGGAGTGCGCCCCAGATTTCGAGGGTGGAGGCGTCGAAGGCGA
>JAFADT010000561.1 GCA_023424585.1 Pseudomonadota bacterium | reverse complement strand
GGCCCGCCCGACGCCGGAGCGCCAGCGCCCTCGGATCCGCCCATTGCTTCCGAGCGCCTCGCGGAGGCGCGCGCCCTGGTGCCGCCGCTGCTGCTCTACGGCCAGCTCCAGCCCGTCGTGGGCGCGTGGGTGGAATACCTCGTCCAATCGAAGCAGGGCAAAGCCTTCCCCGTGCGCGCCGCCGTGGTGGGCGAGACGCCGCGTGAGCACGACACGCTCTACCAGGTGGAGGTGGACTACCAGACGGCCCCGCGCGCCCTCATCGTCGTCTGGGTGGCCCGCGCCGGCACCGCCCGTCCCATGGTGGAGCGGCTGGCCCTCTCCCTGCCGCCCAACGCCCCCGTCTCCGTCCCCGTGGACCTGCTCACGGACCACGCCGCGCTCCGGGGTGTGCCCGTGCGCCAGCGAGACACCGAGCTGCGCGCCGGCCCCTTCGCCGGCAAGGCCCGGGAACAGACCTTCCGCCTGGAGACCGGCAGGCAGGTGACGGTGGTGACGGCGGACCGGGTGCCCGTGTTCGGCGTGGAGTCCCTGCGCGACCCGGAGGCCACCTGGACGGCGCAGAAGAGCGGGACCGGGGCCCGGCCCGCGCTGGACGCCGTGCCGCTCACGCTGCCCCGGCTGCCCGCGCCCTGACGCAGGGCCCCTCAGCCGAAGGGGTAGCCCAGCACGCAGTAGAAGCCGCGGATGTAGATGGTGAGCGCCGCGAACATCTCCGGCGCGAACGTGGTGATGGCGCCGACGCCGAACATGAACGCCATCAGCAGCACCGTGAACTCGGCCATGGCCTGACCCCGCGAACGCGGACGCCGCAGCCACCGGTAGCCTCGCGACAACCAGCCATTCATCGATTCGACTCCTGGGGAAGAGGGGCACGCTCGAGCACGAACGTGATGAGGGATTCGGGGGGGCCGTCCTTGTCCAGCGGCGACAGCGTCAGCGACAGCCGCTCACCGGGGCGCTCGAACTCCAGCAGCTCCACGCCCTTGGCCAGGCGCCCGCCCGAAGGCAGGTAGCCGCGCGAGGGGAGCTGCGAGCGGTAGAACTCCGCGAGCATCGCGGGCGTGCCGTGCGCCACCTGCGTGAGCGTGGTGCTGCCCGCGCTGGCGCCGCCCCCCTCGTCCAGGCGCAGCACCGTCACCACGCCCGGGGGCTGCGGCAGCGACTCGGGCGCCTGGCCCTGGAGGTGGATGCCCTCGGGCGCCTCCACCAGGGAGGGGAACACCAGCGTGCGCGTCGTGGCGCCGCCCACGCGGATGGTGGTGACGGCCACCAGCGCGCCCAGCCGCTCGTCGTAGTAGTTCACGGCGCCGCCGCCCGCGCCGTCGTCCTGCGTGACGATGTTGCGGCCGCGCAGCCGGAACTCGCGCGCGAAGAACTCCAGCACCTCGCCCGGCGGGTGGTCCGTCTCGAAGTAGCCCATCTCCATGGGACTGCCGTTGGTCACCATCCGGCCCATGGGCACCATCGCCGCGCCGGGGAAGGACGGCATGACGCGCAGCAGCCGGCCCACGCCGGCATCCGGGAACGGCGGCGCCGGGGGCAGGGCGACCTCCGGCTTCGAGGGCGGCTTCGCCGGGAGCCCCGACGCCGGCGCGGGCGGATCCTTCAGCAGCACGGCGGTGGCCACGAGCGCGAGCAGCCCGCCCAGGCCCAGCCAGCGCGTGAGCGCGCCCGTGCGGTCCGTCAGTCCGCTCATGGGGTGCAGGCGTCGCTGTTGTAGTGGAAGTACGCCGCCGCCGCGGAGGTGGACTTCGTGTAGATGGACTCCGGCTCGTTGGAGATGGCGGCGCCCTGGAAGAAGTTGCCCCGGCACCGGTAGGCGCGCATGGGCCAGTTGTCGTCCCGGCCCCCGGAGTTGGAGAGCCCGCGCTTCGTCTTGATGGCGCTGGGCTCGCAGTTGCCGAAGCAGTAGTTCGTGTCGTTGCGCCAGTAGGCGGCCTGGAGCACGTCGCCGGGCACCGTGCGCGTCGGCTGGACCGCGCTGTAGTTGCCCGCGTCCGTCACCGCGCGGATGACCACGGACTTGCGGATGTAGTCGTCGGAGAAGGGGAAATCGAGCCCCAGCACGCTCAGCACCGACGCGATGGAGTTCATCGCCCCGCCGCTCACGCCCGCGTAGACGATGTTGCTCATGCGGTCGTGCGTGAGCTGCTCCACGCGCGGATAGGTGTCCGCGGGGTTCTCGCCCGGACCCCAGGACCTCCAGGTGTCGTGGTAGAGGTAGAAGTGCTCCTCGAAGTGGAGGTCCAGCTGGTCGCCGTCGAACCCCGTCGTGTAGAGGGCGACCTCCCGGGGGATGATGTGGTTGATCACCCGGGCCTGCACGTCCGTCTGGACCGCCCCGACGCTGGGGTCGAAGCCCATGTCCCGCGCCAGCTGCTCCGGCGAGCCGCCCAGGGCGCTGACGGCGGCGCCCGCGATGCCTCCCACGCCCGACTGCGAACCCAGCCCGGACATCCCCACGCTCTCCAGGGGCGCGTCCGCGTTCTGGGCCTGGACGTTGAGGGTGAGCCCGTTGCGGTAGGCCGTGCCCAGCGTGCCCGTCTTGGTGGAGCCGTCCAGGTCCTGGTAGCGCGTCTGCGCCTCCGCGGTGACGGCGGAGAGGTCCTGGCGCACCGTGCGCTCGAAGGCCACGAAGCGCGCCAGCTCCACCATCTTCAGGCGCGCGCGCTGGACCTCCCAGAAGTAGTTCGCCCAGAGGATCAGCACGACGAGCAGCGGCGCCAGCAGCGCCAGCTCCACCGTCGCCGCTCCCCGCGCCGCGCGGCGGCCCGCCCGCGTCAGTAGTTGATGCCGTTGAGCAGCCATTCGCTGTCCTCCCAGGCGGGCACCATCCACTTGAGGTGGTCTTCGTCCCAGTGCGTGTTGATGGGCGCCAGGCGCGCGGTCCAGAGCGGGTTGAAGAAGTTGGGCTCCTCCTTCCACGTGTTGGGGCGGTGGTAGATGGCGCGGCCCACCGACATGGCCATCATGCCGCCCGTGCGCTCGCGGAAGTCCGCCGCGTAGCCGTCCTGCTTGCCGCCGACGTACCGCCAGGTCATGTCCAGGTACGACTCGCGGATGCCCTCGTCGTTGTTCTCCGCGGTGTTGTACTTGCCGTCGCCGTTGCCCTCCATGAAGGCGTTCCGGGACAGGTTCTCCAGCTCATAGACGGGCTTGTTGCCGGTGCGGTCCGCGCCCATGTCCTTGCTCAGGAGGATGAGGTTGCACGGGTAGCCGAAGTGGTTCTGCCGGGGGCTGACGAAGCTGGTGTCGGAGGTGACGAACGGCGTGATGCCCATCCAGGGGTGGTGGTCATCCGTCTTGTTGGAGCCGTACTCCTGGTGGAAGCCGCCCCGGTTGTCCGCCGCCGCCCGGAAGCGCAGCCGGAAGACGTCGCTCCAGCCGAAGAGGAAGCAGGTGGGGCGCACCTCGATGCGGATGTCGTCCGACGCGAAGAGCTGGTCCTTGCGGTTGTTCTCGAAGTTCTCGTCGAAGCTCTTGATCTGGCTGTCCGCCGTCTTGCGGATGCGCAGCTCGCCAATGCCCACGCACAGCCGGAAGTCCCACTTGCGTCCGATGAGGATGGGCCCCTTGCCCACGGCCGTCCACTCCCGGCGCACGCCGTTGGCCAGGTTGCCCATCAGGAGGCGGTACTTGGCCATGTTCGGATCCGACAGCTTGTTGCCCCCCACCAGCTTCGCCCGCGTGAGCATGCCGGTGGGGTCCACGCCCATGGTGGGGCTGCTGCTGAAGGGGCCGTCGTCCAGGACGTGCAGGAAGTTCTTGGCGTTGGAGTAGTTGATGTCGCCCTGGTTCTTGAACAGCCCGCCGACCGTGGCGGTCTTGGTGAACGACTCCCCCGAGTCCATGTCCCTGGGGACGTCGGCCTTGGGGTCCGTCTTCGCGATGACGTCCCCGTGCCCCTTCGTGGTGTAGAGGTCGAAGAGGGTGCCTGTGAGCATGGCCTCCTGGGCCAGCCACAGCGCGATGTTGAGCGCTGTCAGCACCGGGATGAGCAACCGGGAGACGGTCTCCACCGTCACCTTCCAGGCCTTGATCACCGCGGAGACCGCGGCGAAGACGGCGCCGATGCCTGGGATGTATTGCAGGTACTTGGCCGCCACGCCGATGGTGCGCTCCAGGTACACCGCGTGGCTCACGTAGGACATCACGGTGAGCATCGCGGAGTAGTGCACGATCATCGCGCGGTTGGTGTACGCGAGGAAGTTGTAGGCCCGCGCCTCCTTCACCGCCAGCGAGTACGCCTGCGCGTCCGCGGCGTCCTGGAGCTTCATCTTCTCGTACACGCCCTGGCCGATGTTCACCGACGTCATGACGGTGACGGCCAGCACGAGCATGACCACCACCCCCAGCACCATGGCCTGCCCGCGCTCGTCGCGCCGCAGTCTCCGCAGAATCCGAAACATCGTGGGGGTCCTTCTGGCCCGCGCCTGGGGGCGGCGCTAGCCGTCCACGGCGCACGCGTTGGGGCCGTGCGAGCCGCTGTTGAGGAGGTTGGACTGCATGCGCATCGAATAGGTGGCGACGACGGGGATGGCGAAGATGTTGGTGTTCGCGAGCGCGCGGATCTTCTGGTGGTCGGGGCTCTGGCCCGCGCCCGCGTCCTCCAGGTGGTCCGTGAGGCTGCCGCCGTTCACCTTCTGGGTGGTGAAGTTGACGCCCCGCATGGCCAGGCCGTTCAGCGCCTCGCGCCCCATGTAGAAGGCGTGCAGCTGCCAGTTCGCGAACGGGATGCGCATCTCGTAGAAGTAGGTGATGCGCACCGTGAGGAGGTTGGCCTCGATGACCTGCGCGTTGCGGATGTCGTCGTAGTCCAGCTCCAGGCCCTGCAGGTGGGAGCCGTAGGAGGCGAAGAGGGTGGGCAGCTGGCTGCGCCGGGGGTTGAGCACCTCCACCCGCACGCGCTCCAGGTCCACGTCCTCGTTGAAGCGCTGGTTCTTCTCCGCCTGGCTCAGCTCCGTGTACGCGTCATGGACCCGCGCCACGTTGATGAGCGTGTCCACGCGGCCCTCGATGCCGCCGGATCTGGGCGGCCCCAGGGTGGGCAGGACCGCCGCGTAGGCGGCCTTCTTCATGAGCTCGCAGTCGCCGTGGTTGACGATGCCCGCGCGCGCCGCCCGGTACGCGGCGTACTCCGTCATCAGCCGCGCGTGGTGGAGCGTCCCCAGCTGGAGGATGCCCAGGATGAGGAACACCATCACCGGGATGACCAGCGCGGACTCCACCAGCGCCTGGCCTGACTCACCGGGATGGGTTGAAGGGGACCTGTTCATGGGACGTCCAATGTTCACACACCGTGTCAGAGGGATGCCAGTCGGCGGCCCCCGGTCGCCCGCCAGCCTCCCCCATGAGGCGGGGACCTATCCAATACAGGACGCAAGAAGACGGTATCGGTCGCTTGGACGCGCCGCGCCGAATCTGGCCACCCGGTGGGTGGAGGCGAGGGCTACCGGGAGCGCCCGGCGGGCTTCGGGGCGCCCACCAGCGTGGCGACGAGGGTCCGCGCCAGCGCCTCCGCCGGCGCGCCCTGGAACCCGGAGCAGGTGAGCTTGAGGCTGAGGATGCCGTGCAGCCCCGCCCAGAAGACCTCCGCCAGCTGCTCGGAGGGGGCGGCCTCCAGGGCCCGGCCGGCGGACTTCAGGTCGTTGAAGGCCCGCACCAGGAGGGCGAAGGCCCGGGGGCCCTCGCCCCCCTGCTTGTCCTGGAAGAGGTCCGCGGACAGCTTGGGGTCCTCCATGAAGATGAGGCGGTAGGTCTCCGGGTGCTTCAGCCCGAAGGCCAGGTACGCCTGGGCCAGGCGTGACAGTCGCTCCGCGGGGTCCTCGATGGCGGCCGCCGGCTCCAGCACCGCGAGCAGGTCCTGGAAGCCGCGCACGCACAGCGCTCGCGCGATGGCGTCGCGGTTCTCGAAGTGGAGGTAGAGCGTCGCGGGCGCGTACTCCACCGCGTCCGCCAGCTTGCGCATGGAGAGGGCGCCAAACCCTTCCTTGATCACCATCTCCCGCGCCACCCGGAGGATGCGCTCCCGCAGCTCCGCGCGCTGCCGCTCCTTGCGCTCCGTGATGCCCATGTCACGAGCGTAGGTCTTGACGAAACGAACGGCCAGCAATAAATGAACGCTGTTCACAGAACGGTGTTCAGTGAAAGCTCGGCCGTTCATTCCCAGGAGGGCGACATGGAGACGGTGGCGTTGTTCGGCGCTTCGGGCGTCATCGGGCAGTCTGTGGCGCGGGCGCTCCAGGCGCAGGGGCGGCCGTACCGGGTGGTGGGGCGCTCGGAGGGCAGCCTGCGCCGGGAGTTCGGCGCGGATCCGCGGGCGGAGGTGGTGACGTGGAATCCGGAGGACCCGGCGTCCATCCGGGCCGCGGCGCGGGGCGTGCGGACGCTCATCTATATGGTGGGGGTGAACTACTGGCAGTTCCACCTGCACCCGGAGCTGATGCGCCGCACGCTGGACGCGGCCATCGCGGAGGGCGTGGAGCGGGTGGTGCTCATCGGCACGGTGTACCCGTATGGCCTGCCGCGCACCGCGCGGGTGACGGAGTCCCATCCGTGCGAGCCGAACTCGTACAAGGGCCGCATGCGCAAGGCGCAGGAGGACCTGCTCCTGGAGGCGGACGCGGCGGGCCGCATTCGGGGCACCCTCCTCCGGCTGCCGGACTTCTACGGGCCGGGCGTGGAGCGCAGCTTCCTGTACCGCGCCTTCGTCGCCGCGTCCCAGGGCAAGCGCGCCCCGCTCATCGGGCCGCTGGACGCGCCGCACGAGTTCGTCTTCGTGAATGACGTGGGCCCCGTCGTCACCGCGCTGATGGACGAGCCGCGCGCGTACGGGCGCTTCTGGAACCTGGCGGGCGCGGGCGTCACCACCCAGCGCCAGCTGGTGAAGGAGATCTACGCGCAGGCCGGCCACAAGCCGAAGATGCTGGCGATGGGGAAGGGGATGCTGCGGCTGGCGGGCCTGTTCGACCCTTTCATGCGGGAGCTGGTGGAGATGCACTACCTGCTCACGAACCCGGTGCTGCTGGACGACTCCGCGCTGCGCGGCCTGCTGGGCACGGTGCACAAGACGCCGTACCCGGAGGGCATCCGCCAGACGCTCGCGGCCTTGCACCGCGAGCAGGAGGCGAAGGCGCGTCCGGCCCGGGTCCCCGCGGCG
>JAFADT010000544.1 GCA_023424585.1 Pseudomonadota bacterium | reverse complement strand
ACGCGGCAGGACATAAGCCCCCGGAATCACGGCGCCGGAGGGGCCGCAATCGCGGGCGATGGGCTCCGTAGGTAGGGATGAGACCCCCATCGTGCCAAGCGGGGGCCTGACTGGGAGGTCACCTCATGGACGTCGCGACGCGGTGCAGGGCCTGTTCGAGGGAGCTGTCCGGGGAGGCGCCGCGCTGCCCGCACTGCCGCGCGCGCACGGTGCCGCTGCACCGGGGCGAGGGGCGGGCGCTCCTGGGCGTCTGCGGGGCGCTCGCGCGCGAGCTGGGCGTGGAGGTCTCGCTGGTGCGGGTGGCGTTCGTGCTGATGCTGTTCGCGTCCGCGGGGATGGGCGCGGCGCTCTACCTGCTGCTCTGGGCGTTCATCCCGGCGAAGCCCTACGGCCGGGCCCCGCTGCAGGGGACGCTGGACTGGGTGTCCAAGGTCGCGAACACGCCGGTGGACGAGGACACGCCTCGCTGGGAGAAGCGCGTCTGAGCGTCGCTCCGGGGTGGCCGCCGGCCTTCAGAGGCCGCTGGGGCCGGTGAGGGACTGCGGAGCGTTGGAGATCTGGCATCCGCCCTTCACTCAGGCCTGCCGTGGCGACGCGGCGGTGTTAATCGCGCCGGGACATCGTCCCTGGCCTGGAGACACCCCACCGTGAGCACGAAGAACGTTCGCATCGAGAAGGACACCTTTGGCCCCATCGAAGTCCCCGCCGACCGGCTCTGGGGCGCGCAGACGCAGCGCAGCCGCCAGAACTTCGCCATCTCCTCGGAGCGCATGCCCCTGGCGCTCGTCCACGCCCTGGTGCTGGTGAAGAAGGCCGCCGCGCGGGTGAACCAGGAGAACGGCTCCCTCTCCCAGGAGAAGGCCCAGGCCATCGTGAAGGCCGCGGATGAGGTCCTCGCCGGCCAGCACGACGAGGAGTTCCCGCTGCTGGTGTGGCAGACGGGCAGCGGCACCCAGACGAACATGAACTGCAACGAGGTGCTGGCCAACCGCGCCTCGGAGCTCCTGGGCGGCGAGCGCGGCGAGGGCCGCAAGGTCCACGCCAACGACGACGTCAACAAGGGCCAGAGCTCCAACGACGTGTTCCCCACCGCGATGAACGTGGCCGCCGTGGAGGCCGTGGTGAAGCACGTGCTGCCGGAGCTTCAAGCCCTGCGCGACGTGCTCGCCCAGAAGTCCCAGGCCTTCCAGGCCATCGTGAAGATCGGCCGCACGCACCTGCAGGACGCGACGCCGCTCACCCTGGGCCAGGAGTTCAGCGGCTACGTGGCGCAGCTGGACCGCGCGAAGGGCCACATCGAGGCGGCGCTGCCGCACATGCTGGAGCTGGCCCTGGGCGGCACCGCCGTGGGCACGGGCCTCAACGCGCCCCCGGGCTACGCCGAGCGCGTGGCGGCCGAGATCGCGACGCTCACCGGCCACCCCTTCGTCACCGCGCCCAACAAGTTCGAGGCGCTGGCCGCCAACGACGCGCTGGTGCAGGGCCACGGCGCGCTCAAGGGCCTGGCGGCGGTGCTGTTCAAGGTGGCCAATGACATCCGGTGGCTGTCGTCCGGGCCGCGCTCGGGCATTGGCGAGATCAACATCCCGGAGAACGAGCCGGGCAGCTCCATCATGCCGGGCAAGGTGAACCCCACCCAGAGCGAGGCGCTCACCATGCTGTCCGCCCAGGTGATGGGCAACGACGTGGCCATCTCCCTGGGCGGCGCGTCCGGCAACTTCGAGCTCAACGTCTTCAAGCCGCTCATCATCCAGAACTTCCTGCAGAGCTGCCGCCTGCTCGCGGACGGCATGCGCAGCTTCCGGTTGAACTGCGCGGTGGGCATCGAGCCCAACCTCCCGCGCCTCCAGGAGAACCTCCAGCGCAGCCTGATGCTCGTCACCGCGCTCAACCCGCACATCGGCTACGACAACGCGGCGAAGATCGCCAAGACGGCCCACAAGCAGGGCAAGACGCTGAAGGAGGTGGCGGTGGAGCTGGGGCTCGTCACCGCCGAGCAGTTCGACCAGTGGGTGCGCCCGGAGAAGATGACCGGGAACCTGTAGGCCCGCCTCCGACCCAGGGGGGCCGCGCGGAGCGGCCCCCTCCGCCCCGCGCAAGCGTGGGACAGCGCACGCTCCAGCAAGAAGGGGGGAGCGCGCGGAAGGGGGGACGATTAGGGTACGGGGGCCATGAACGTCCCCTTCGTCATTGAGACCACGCACCGCGGCGAGCGGGCGTACGACCTCTACAGCCGTCTGCTCAAGGACCGCATCATCCTCCTGGGCACGCCCATCAACGACGATGTGGCCAACCTCATCGTCGCCCAGCTGCTGTTCCTGGAGTCCGAGGACCCGGACAAGGGCATCAACCTCTACATCAACTCGCCCGGTGGCTCCGTCACGGCGGCGCTCGCGATGTATGACACGATGCAGTACGTCAAGTGCCCGGTGTCCACCATCTGCATCGGGCAGGCGGCCTCCGCGGGCGCGCTGCTGCTCCTGGCGGGCTCCAAGGGCAAGCGCTACGCCCTGCCCAACAGCCGCATCATGATCCACCAGCCGCTGGGCGGCGCGCAGGGCCAGGCGACGGATATCGACATCCAGGCCAAGGAGATCCTCCGGCTGCGCACGTACCTCAACGGCCTGTTCGTGAAGCACACGGGCCACACCATCGAGCGCATCGAGAAGGACACCGAGCGCGACTACTTCATGAGCGCCGAGGAGGCCCGGCAGTACGGCCTCATCGACGAGGTCGTGGAGCGCGCCGCGGGCGTGCCGACGCCCAAGTAGCTTTCATTCCAGCGGGGACCGGAGGAGCAGGCCCCGCGCCGCCGCTCCGGGCGGGCATGCGACGGGTGACGGCGTCGCAAGCCGCCCCGGGGTGCAGCTTGACGGGGGCGTGCCCAATGTTCGGGCATGGTTCCCCGCCTCCTCGCCGCCGCGCTGCTGCCTGCCTTCCTGGCAGGTGTGGGTTGTGCCACCGGCGCCACGGGCCGCCCGCCCGTGCCGCCCAGCTCCCAGTCCGTGCAGGAGGAGCTGGGCGAGCGCGACGTCATCGAGGCGGGCGCGGAGTACGCGCGGCAGAACGCCATCGTGCTGGCGGACAGCGGCGACAGCGAGGCGGTGCGGATCCGCCCCAACTACTGGCGGATCCGCTTCGCGCTCCCTCAAGAGGGCTCCGGGAAGTTCCTGGAGCTGGACTTCGATGAGCTGACGCAGCGGGTGACGGGGGCGCGGCGCCTGGACATCACGCCCCCTCCCATCACCAACAGCGCCTTGCGGCCCAGCACCGCGAGCCCCGTGACAGGGGGCTCGGACGGCCGCTGATGGCTACGGCAGCCGGGTGATGCGGTCCAGCGCGGGGGCCGGCAGCGGCGAGGCCTCCGAGCTGTGCGCGGCGAGGTACGCCTCCAGCGCGTCCGAGTCCACCGCGCCGCCCAGCGGGTTCGTGCCCTCCGTCAGGACGCTGAAGCCGTCGCCGCCGGGGGCGAGGAAGCTGTTCACGGTCACGCGGTAGGTGGCGGCCGGGTCCACGGTCGTCCCGTTGAGCTGGATGCTGGCGGGGTCCACCTTGGAGCCCGCGGGCGCGGACGCGCTGAACGCGTAGGTGAAGCCCGCGGACGGGTGGAGGATGCGGGCGGTGGTGGCGTCGGGCCACTGCTGCTCCAGCAGGCGCTCGAGCTGCGCGCCCGTCAGCGTCAGGGTGACCAGGCTGTTGCCGAAGGGCTGCACGGTGAAGGACTCGCCGTAGGTGACGGCGCCCTTGTCGCTGGGGTCGGCGGGGTCGCGCACCAGGTCCGCGCGCACGCCGCCCGGGTTCATGAAGGCAATCTGGGCGCCGCCCAGGTTCGCGGGCCGGGTGGCCTCCAGCTGCGCGTCCGCGATGACGAAGCCCATGGTGGACTGGCCGGTGGGGTCCGTCTGGAGGTTGCCGCGCGTGAGCGTCTGGTCGATCCACCCGATGACGCGGTTCTCCAGCGGCGCGCTGATGCCCTTGTAGCGGGTGATGAGCTCCGTGACCTCCGGGTCGGGCGTCACCGTGCGGGTGACGATGACGTTCTGGGCCCGCGCCTTCACGACCTGGCCCGTGGTGGCGTCCAGCGTCAGGTCGATGTCCGTGACGAGCCGGCCCACCGACGCGGCGCTGGTGACCAGCTTGCCGCTCAGCGTGCAGTTGTAGGCGTTGTGCGTGTGGCCGCTGACGATGACTCTCACGGCCGGGTCCAGCCGCGCCGCGATGTCCACGATGGCGCCGGTGATGCCCTTGCACTCGTCGTAGAGCGAGTCGGCGGCGGGGACGCCGCCCTCGTGCACGATGACGACGAGGGCGTTCACGCCCTGCGACTTCAGCTCCGGGACGAGCGCGTTGACCGTCTCCACCTCGTCCTTGAACTCCAGGCCCCGGATGCCCGTGGGGGTGACGATGTCGGGCGTGCCCTCCAGGGTCATGCCGATGAAGGCCACCTTCACGCCCTCGAAGGCGCGCACGTCGTAGCGCGGGAAGAGGGTGCTGTCGGCGCCGGTGGCGACGTTGGCCGCGAGGAACTTGAACTTCGCGCCGGAGAAGCCGGTGCCGTCCTGGCAGCCGTCCACCGGGTGGCAGCCACCGGACTGCATGCGCAGCAGCTCCGTGCCGCCCTCGTCGAACTCGTGGTTGCCCACGGCGCTCAGGTCCAGGCCGATGTCGTTCATGGCCTCGATGGTGGGCTCGTCGTGGAAGAGCGCGGAGAGCAGCGGCGTGGCGCCGATGAGGTCACCGGCGGACACCACGATGGAGTTCGGGTTCTTCGCGCGCAGGTCCGCGATGTAGCGGGCGAGGTACACGGCGCCGCCCGCGTTCACGCGGCTGCTGGTGTCCACGCCGCCGTCCGGCAGCAGCGCCTGGGCAATCTGTCCGCCGCTGCCAGCCGCGGGCTCCAGCTGCCCGTGGAAGTCGTTGAAGGCGATGATCTTCAGGGCGACGGTGCTACCGCCGTCCCCGGCGCCCGCGTCCTCCGTGCCCGTGCCGGCGTCGTTGTCGCCGGTGCCCGCGTCGTCGTCGCCGGGCGGGGGCTGGAGGGTGACGGCCTTGCAGACGTGGTCCACGCAGGTCCAGCCCTGGCCTTCCGGCGCGGAGTGCTGCTCCTGGCAGTCGAAGGCGTTGGTGCACTCGTCGCTGCCGCAGCCGCCGTGGACCGCGAGCAGCAGGCCGGTGACGAAGGCTCCGGCGAGGAGGAAGACGCTGGGGCGCGCGACTTCACGCGCGCGGGGGACGGGAGGCTGCATCGAGACGGCTCCTGGGACTGGGACGCGATGGGCACGACGTGGCCGGAGACCCTGGCATCGTCTGATGGCGCGGGTGTGAGGGCCGGGTTCCGAATGGGTGTCGGCCCGGTGGATGTGACCTGCCCGATACCCGTCGCGGGCTCAGGCGCCGACGGGCTCCCGGCACATCACCAGCTCCGCGCCGCCGCCCACGGCGCCCCAGAGCACGGCCTCCTGGTCGAACAGGCGGCCGATGCGCAGGGCCTCGTCGCGGGACAGGCCGGGGACGAAGAGGCTCTCCTCGAACCAGCGCCGGTCCTCCGCCACGCCCACCGCGGACACGGCCACGTGGCCCCGACCTCCGAGCAGCGCGAGCAGGCGTTGCTGGAGGCGCGCGTTGGCGCGGGGCGGGCGCGGGTGCGCGTGGGGATTCCACGCGGTGACGAAGGCCCAGGTGCTGAAGCCGTGCGCGCTGAGCGCCGCGTCGAGCGCCGGGTGCGCCGCGCCCACGCGCAGCACGTGCTTGCGGTCTCCGACGAGCGGGTGCGGGCGCACGACGTAGCCCGTGGCCTCGAAGGCCGCGTGCAGCGT
>JAFADT010000506.1 GCA_023424585.1 Pseudomonadota bacterium | reverse complement strand
GTCTTCTTTCGCACCTCCGCTCGCGGTGTCGTCCTCGCGAGCAGGAGCATCAGGTCCGACTGGAGGACCCGCGAGATGAAGATCTTCTGCCCATTCACCACGTAGCCGTCGCCGCGCCGGACCGCGGTGGTCTCGATAGCCGTCGTGTCCGAGCCCGAGTTCGGCTCCGTCACCGCGAACGCCTGGAGCCGCAGCCGACCAGCCGCGATCTCCGGCAGATAGCGCTGCTTCTGCGCCTCCGAGCCATGCCGCAGCAGCACGTTCATCACGTACATCTGCGCGTGGCACGCGGACGCATTCCCTCCGAAGTGGTTGATCTCCCCCAGCACCACAGCCGCCTCACGCAGCCCCAGCCCCGCGCCGCCGTACTCGGCCGGGATGAGGGCCGCCAGCAGGCCCGCTTCGGTGAGGGCCTTGACGAATTCGTGAGGGTATTCACGCTTTGCGTCGAGGGTGCGCCAGTACTTCGGAGGGAAGCGGTTGCACAGGGCACGCACGGACGCGCGGATCGCGTCCCGGGTCTCTTGTGGGTCCATGCGCGAAGGATGTCCGTCCCCACGAACTGACTCCAGGACAGGGCGGGTCCGCGCCCTCGCACCGCGCGGGTCCACCCCTGGGGTCCGTTAGAGTAGAGTCGGCGGCTCCATGGAGCGGACCGGCGCGGCGGCGATCATCATTGGCAACGAGGTCCTCACCGCGAAGGTGAAGGACGAGAACGGCCCCCACCTCATCCAGCGGCTGCGGGAGGTGGGCATCCCGCTCGTCTCGGTGGAGACCATCCTGGACGACGTGGACGCCATCGTGGACGCGGTGTCTCGCGCCCGGCGCAAGGCCCGCTACGTCTTCACCAGCGGCGGCATTGGCCCCACCCACGACGACGTCACGGTGCGCGCGGTGGCGCTCGCGCTGGGCAAGCCCGTGGTGCGCCTGCCGGAGATGGTGTCGGCCATCCAGGCCCGTGCGGGCACGTCTCCCGTGACGCCGGAGTCGCTGCGCCTGGCGGACGCGCCCGAGGGCACGGTGCTCATCGCCCAGCCGGGCATGTGGTTCCCCGTGCTGACCGTGGGCGACCTGTTCCTCCTGCCGGGGGTGCCGCAGCTCTTCCGGCTGCAACTGGAGACCGTGCTGTCGCGGCTGAGCGGCACGCCGGTGCACCTGGTCAACCTGTACTTCAAGCTGGGCGAGAGTGCGCTGGCCGCCGTGCTGGACCGCGTGGCGCTGGACATGCCCCACGTGGCCATCGGCTCGTATCCCGTGTTCGACGGGGCCCTGGACTACCGTGTGAAGGTCACCGTGGAGTCCCTGGAGCGGGCCCACGTGGATGACGCCGTGGGCCGCCTGCTCGCGGGGTTCCCGGCGGACGCGCTCGTCCGCAGGGAGTAGGCGCGGGCCCGTCGCCGGGCCCGGGGGATGACGGCTACAGAGCCAGCCCGATGCGCTGGCGCAGCCGGAAGAAGTCGTCCGTGAGCAGCCACGACAGCAGGGCCTTCAGGTCCGCGCGCTCGCGCACCGCCTGGAGGATGGCGTCGGTGCTGCCCTCCTGGCGGTTGGCCACGATGTTCGGATCCTCGCGCAGCACCATGGTCAGGCCCACGGACGGGTCGCCGCAGACGAGCAGGCCCGCGCGGTCCGCGGAGAAGCCGAGCGCGTCCACCACCGTCGCGACGTCGAGCTTCGGTTGCTCGGACAGCGTCTGCGCCGGGCCCTCCGAGGCCTTCATCGCCTTGCGGTTGAAGGCCTTCTTGAGCTGCTTGGTCATGTCGTCGTTGCGACGGCCCAGGCCGTTGAACTGCGACACGTGGACGCGGATGGCGTTGCCGAACAGGTCCACCGTCTCGCCCTGGGACAGCTTGGAGAGGACGGCCGTCTTGTTGAGCAGGCCCAGCACCGCCTTGCCGATGAGGAACTTCTGCTCCCGGGCGTTGAAGCGGCGCACCACGTCCTGGCCCACGCACAGGGAGAGGGGCTCCGTCGTCTCCAACTGCAAGAGGCCGCGCCGGGCGAGGTAGACCTCGAACTCCTCCACGCCGAAGGTCTGCGCCACCGCGCGCACGGCCTTGAACACGGCCGAGTCCGGCTTGAGCTTGTCCTGCTTCGGGTTCACGCCGAGCATCTCGAACTGCGGCGGGTACACCTTGCCCAGGTGCTCGCCGATGGCGCGGAGCAGGTCCGTCAGCGGGCCGCGCGCGGCCGGGTGCATGAGGACGGTGTCCACGTCCGTGGCGGGCAGCGGCTCACGCGGCTCCTGCGGCTGGCGGACGCGGGCCTCCGAGTAGTAGGCCTGCTCCACCTCGTTGGTGGCGCGCATGAAGGTCAGCACCGCGGCGACGGCGAACGCCTTGTCCTGCTGCTTCTGCGCCTCCCACAGCTTGAACAGCGCGTGCAGGCTCTCCACGCGGCCCGGGTCCTGGCGGAGGATCTGCCGGTGCTCCTCGATGGCCAGCGGGTAGCTGGCCATGTCGCGGCCGTACAGGTCCGCCAGCGCGGCGCGGGCCTGGAGGTTCTGCGCGTCCTGCTCCACCAGCTGCCGGTAGATGACGGTGGCGCGCGCGGGCTCCGCCAGGGGGCCCGCGTAGAAGCTGGCCACGCGCATGCGCAGGGACACCGCGCGCTTGACGTCCGTGGACGCGGTGGCGGCCGCCTGCGCTTCCAGCATCTGCGCCAGCTCCGGCAGGTTGCGCTGGCGCTCGTAGAGGACCACCAGCCGGTCCACCAGCGCGGGCTCGCCCGGCGTCAGCTCCAGCGCCTTCTTGTAGAGCGCCGTGGCGGAGGCGACGTCGCCCAGGCCCTCCTCGTGGATGCGCGCCAGCTCCACGGTGAAGCGCGCGCGGGAGTCGTTGGGCAGGTCCTGATCCAGCAGCCGCCGCAGGCAGTCCACCGCGCCGCCGAAGTTGCGGCCCTGCGCGTACACCGTGGCCAGCCGCTCCAGCGCCTCAGGGTGGCGGGGCAGGGTGGCCAGCGCCGTCTGGAGGTGCGCCGCCGCGCGGCCCGGGTCGTTGAGGTGCTGCTGGTACAGCCCGCCCAGCGTCAGGTGGTGCTGCGCGAGCACGCGCGGGTCTCCGCCCTGCTGCACGCGCTGGCCGAGCAGCTGCGCGGCCTCCGCGTACTGCTGCGCCTCCAGGAGGAGCAGGCCGCGCGTCTCCAGCGCGTCGGGGTAGCCGGGCCGGGCCGCCAGGGCCTTCTCCAGCACCGCGAGGGCGCGGGCC
>JAFADT010000630.1 GCA_023424585.1 Pseudomonadota bacterium | reverse complement strand
CTCCGGGACCGCGCGCGCCGCGTGTTGCCGGACACGCGCGTGCGGCTGGTGCGGGCCCTGCGCGCGGACCACCCCACGCCGCAGGCCCGCCGTGACGCCGTGCTGGCGGAGCTCACCGCGTCCGGAGCCAGCGCGGAGCCGTGGACGCAGGACGCCCGCGCCGCGCTGGACGCATGGCACGCGCGCATCGTCCAGGACGTGCGGCCCGTCCCGGCGGAGCCGCCCCACTGCTACGCCGCGGGCTGCGTGACGCGCGTCACCTTCCCGGACGAGGCGTCCTTCCGCGACGCCTGGGAACGCACGTCCCGCCTGTCCCCCAGCGCCCATGGCGCCCACCTCCAGCTCCCGCCCGAGCGCCTCCCCTCGGGCGAGGTGCGTGTCCCCTGGCTCGTCCTGCGCCCGGACCGCTCCTAGCCCCCGCTCTCACCCGCAGCACCCTCCAAGGAGTCACCCATCATGTCGAAGCTGTCCCATGTCCTGCTCGCCGCTGGCGCCGTCTTCATGCTCGCCGGCTGCGGTACCGAAGAAGCTCCCGCCGTCCCCGAGTCCCAGGCGTCCGAGGCCCCCATCACCCAGCAGTCGGAGCTGCTCGCCGCCTGCCAGGACACGGAGGAGCTGGCGGAGGTCGCCGAGCACTCCTGCACCCACGCCGAATACGGCCCCTTCGAGTCCGTCACCGCCGCGCCCTACGGCGGCCCGTCCTTCGTGGACGTGAGCGTGGAGCACACCGCGTACAACGTCACCCTGCCGGCCATCTCCTTCCACAAGTGGACGCTGGGCTACGCGGGCTCCGTCATCTTCACCCCCGAGGAGTCCACCGAGTACGCCTTCCTCACCTCCGGCTACCGCGCCATCCGCGTCGTCAACGCGGCCACCAACGAGGAGGTGGGCCTGGAGTGCCGCTACAACATCCCGCAGGAGGTCTGCGGCAGCCTGCGCACCGCCGTCACGGCCGACCTGGAGGGCGGCGTGGACTACCGCGTGGACTTCGCGGCCATCGTTCCCCAGCCCGCCACGTTCCTCCTCGTCATCGAGGAGACCGCCCACGACCACCACGAGGAGTAGCCCCTCTTGAGTGAAGGCCCGTGGACACCTCCAAGGTCCACGGGCCTTCCCAACACCCGAAAACTTCTGTATCTCAGTTGCATCTACATCGCGACTCCAGATGAGGCAGCCCCATGCGCATCCCGTTTCCCGCCCTCCTCCTGGCCGGCGGCCTGGCGGTCCTGACCGCCTGTGGCGGCGACGACGACGCTCCGCCCGCCCCGGACGACACGCCCCAGGAGCAAGGCGACCCCTGCGCCCCCAACGGCCACATCCACCGCGAGCCTGACGGCGACTGGTGCCACTGCAACCGGGGCTACCTGGCCAGCGAGCAGGGCCTGTCCTGCGTGGCGGACCCGGACTACGTGCCGCGCGAGGACTTCGACTTCGGGGACAACGGCGAGCACGCCTGCTGGCACGTCACCCACGGCCCCTTCGCCACCGTCACTGCCTCGACGGAGCGGCAGCCGCGCGTGGATGACTTCCACACGCACTACACCGTCAACCTGCGCCCGGAGGGCGGCCAGTCCGTGGGCACCTTCAGTTTCAAGGCCTGGGCCACGGGCGACTTCGTCCTCTACCTGAGCACGCCCGACGTCCCCGTCACCGTGAAGGAGGGCGAGCGCGTCGTGGAGCCCGTGGGCACCCAGGCCACCGGCGCCTTCTGCGACGGCCTGAAGCAGATGGTCGGCTACGAGCTGACGGACAAGGTCCAGTACACCCTCACCTTCGGCCCCACTCCGCTCACGAGCCTGGGGCTCGTCATCGAGAACCTCCAGTGACGGGCTGAATCGCCCGGTCATTATTGCAACCATGTTGCGATTACGGCATGAGTAAGGCACCGGGCGCACCGGCGGTCTCTGGCCGCCTGGCACTCCGCCGCGCCCGGCATCCCGAAAGGAAACACCCATGTTGAAGATGAAGCGCATCGCGCTGGGCGCGCTGTTGTCGCTCGGCCTGACGGCCTGCGGACCGATGGAGGAGGCACCGGAGTCCTCCTTCGAGGCGCAGGACTCGCAGGAGCTGGAGGCGGGCTGCACGTCGCTGGGCACGGGCATCACCACGCACGCGTGCACCCACGCCATCAACCCCGCGGACCACGTGTCCATCACGGCGAGCGCCACGCGCGTCACCAGCGCGCCCGCCATCAGCACGAAGCACAAGGCCTACGACCTGGCGCTGCCGTCCGGCGCCGAGGGCTCGGTGACGTACGTCCCGGCCACGACCGGTTCGTACGCGTTCTACCGGACGCAGAACGTGCCCATCACCGTCATCAACGGCAGCACCAGCGCCACGGTGCCCTCGGCGCTGTCGCATGCCGTGTCCTCCTCGGGCTGCTCGCTCACGCAGGTGTCCGTCTACGACCTGACGGCGGGCACGACGTACATCGTGGCCACGGGCCCCGCGTCGGGCAACGCCATCACCGTGGTGCCGGAGTTCCTCAACGACACGCGCACGCGCTACTACCAGGACGCGGACGGCGACGGGTACGGCAACAACTCCGTGTCCGTCTACACCGCGTGCACGCCGCCCGCCGGCTACACGACCCAGCGCTTCGACTGCAATGACACGCCGGGCACTGGCGCCAGCATCCACCCGGGCGCCGCGGAGATCTGCGGCAACGGCATCGATGACAACTGCGACGGCGTGCAGTGCTGACCGCCGTCCCCTGACGCGGGCCTGAGAAGGCTCGCTCCCGCGCCGGAGCACCTCCCTCGGAAGGGTGCTCCGGCGCGGGCCTTTCCCCGCCTGCACGAAGGACTCCCCCCGATGCGTCTCTCCTCCGCCACCTTCCTGTTCATCACCTGCGCCGCGCTCGCGCTGACCGGCTGCGCTGACGACGACCCCATCGTCACGCCGGACGCGGGCACCCGCACCGATGCGGGCACCGACGCCGGCACCGACGCCGACGCGGGCACGGACACCGATGCGGGCACGCCCTCCCCGGTCACCGTCACCGCCTCCCAGCCCGCCGAGGGCGAGACGGACGTCTACCCGCTGGAGATGTACCTGGACGCGTCCGGCCAGACGCCGGTCATCGCCTTCCGCAAGGTGCTGACGCTCACCTTCAGCGAGCCCATGGACCCGTCCACCTCCCAGGTCACGCTGCGCGACCGCACGGACACCACCGCCCCCGCCCGCGTGCTGACCGGCACCTGGTCCGAGGACGCGCGCACGCTCACCGTCACCGTGCCTCGCACCGAGGAGAGCACCCGGCCGCTGGAGGTCTCCACCCGCTACGCCCTGGCGCTGGACGCGCTGAGGGACACGGCCGGGCTCGCGCTGTCCTCCGGCACCGTGGGCCTGGGCGGCGACACCGCGCTGGACTTCACCACCGGCGAGCGCGACCCGGAGCTGGAGCACGCGTGCACGCACACGCTCGTCAACACGCCGGAGGCCGTCACCGCGGGCCGCACGCCGTTCGACTTCCCGCCCGACACGAACACCGGCCACACGCGCTACGACGTCGCCCTGCGCACGGTGGAGGGAGGCTTCGGCGGCTACACGGGCTTCATCTCCGACCCGGAGAACGCCGAGCACGTCACGCTCTACTTCAACCAGGAGGTGCCCACGAAGGTCACCAACGACACGACGGGGACGGACGTGGCGTCGGTGCTCGCGCCCGCGCGGTTCATCTGCGCGGGCATCACGCACACGGCGACGTTCGCGGCGGAGCCGGGGGATCAGATCTACCTGTTCCAGTTCGGCCCCGTGGCTGCTGAACACATCCAGTTCGTGCTGGAGCGCGAATAGCAGTCCACATGGCCCGCGGGGAGGGGGCGCGTCCACCAGGACAAGGTGGACCGCCCTGGCGGTCCGATGCCGCGTGGATGGCGGCTCGCTACGGTGACGGTCTCTCTCGGAGTCGGAGGCCCACCCCATGCGCCACGCCGCCACGCCCAGGACGCTCGCCCCTTACGAGGAAGTGCAGACGCTGCCCCATTACCTGGTGGGCGAGGCGCTGGATGGCGTCCTCTACGTCTCGTCGCCGCCCATCGCGCGCAAGCAGGGGCTGACGCCGCTGCTGGGCCGCGCGCCGGAGGGCTGGTGGTGGACCTCCGAGCCCCGGCTGCTCCTGGGCCAGGACGTGCTCGTGCCGGACCTCGCGGGCTGGGTGGGCGGACGGCCGTCGACGCTGCCCGATGGCGCGTTCATCAACAACGTGCCGGATTGGGTCTGCGAGGTGCTGACCCCCGCCACCGCGAAGCTGGACCTGGCCATCAAGCTGCCGCGCTACGCCCGCGCGGGCATCCTCAACGCGTGGGTCATCAACCCCGTCCACCGCGTGGTGGAGGTGCTCCGCCAGGACCACGAGCGCTGGGTGCTGATGAACACCTACGTGGGCGAGGAGCGCATCCGCGCGGAGCCGTTCGGCAACGTGGACCTGGTGCTGTCGCCGTTCTGGACCCAGGCCTGAGGCGCTCAGCGCTCCAGGTCCGCGCCCCCGACTCCAATCAAGAACAGGAAGCCCACGCTCCCCAAGGCCAGGGCGAGGCCGCTCGCGGCCCTGAGCGCGGCGGTCAACGCGCGGCCCGCTTCCGGAACGGGCAGCTCGGGCGCTCCGCCAGCCGAGGAGACGACGAGCGGGCGGGAGCGCGCGGGGAGCGGGAAGCGGTGATGGAGGGGCATGACGCGGTCGAGCGGCGCCCCCATCCAGCCCCCACGGATGGATTCACGCCGCCGGCTCCCACGCGCCGGTGAACGCGTCGAAGCGGCGCACGTTGACGCTCAGCGCCCGGTACACCTGGGTCTCCGCCCCCACCTCCACCGGCGTCCCGTCCGGGGGCGGCGTCAGCCGGTCGAAGTGCGCGCCGGTGAACCAGCGGTGCGGCTGCGGCTCGAGGACGAAGAGGCCCTCGTCGTCGAGGTCCACCTCGATGGGCACGAAGTCCACCCGCTGGAGCTCCACGGGCGGCGGGAAGTCCATGGCGACGCGGAAGGGCACGCGCGCCGCCGCCTGCGTCGCGACGCCCTCCAGGACCAGGGAGCGCCCCCCCATCACGTCCGCCTCCGGGCCCAGGGCGCTCGACGGCGGCTGGAGCAGCAGCGACAGCGACCGCGCCAGGCCGGCGATGCCAGGAGAGCGCCCCAGCACGCGCGCCTGCCCCGCGTCCGCGAGCAGGTCGAAGACCACCTCGCGGTCCCACTCGCCCAGCACGCGGCCTCCGGAGAAGAAGTCCCCTTCGTGGGCGTGCGCGGTGGGCAGCAGCACGCCGCCCAGGCGGCGCAGCAGGGCCTGGGGCTGGAGCGGCGAGGCCTTCTCGAACAGGTAGATGGGCCCCAGCACCAGGCGCGCGGTGGTGAGCGCCACGCGCCAGCCGGTGTCGGTGGTGAAGGTGCCCACGGAGGGCTCGCCGGGCGCGAGCGCCGTGCGCAGGCCCATGCGGAAGGTGATGCTCCGGCCGCCGGTGCCGGACAGGCCGCAGCCCGCCGCGAGCGCGCCGCCCAGCAGCCACGTGAAGGCACGACGCGAACAGCGCTTCATGGCCGCTCCTCCTGGAGGTCCAGGTAGACGGTGAGGGTGCCGCGCACGGTGCGGGGCGCACCGGCGGAGAAGTGGCGCGTGGCCAGCAGGGACGCGGGGGCGTCGGGGCCGCGGAAGTTGGACACGTAGTTGAACTCGGACTCGCGCCAGCGCGCGTCCAGCAGGTTCTCCACCGACAGGCCCAGCTCCACGGCGCGCCAGCTCGCGCGGGCCGCCACGTCGAAGAGGAAGATGGGCTCGCTGTAGCGATCCAACGGCAGGGGCTTGGGCCCGATGGCGCTGTGTCCCAGCGCCACGCTCCACCCCACCGGCTGGCGGGCCACGGTGGCCGTGCCCCGCCACGACGCGTCCACGCGGCCCAGCAGCTGCGGGATGTACGGCAGCACCGCGCCGTCCCACAGCCTCCACGGCGAGGCCCCGGGCAGCGGCTGCGTCGCGCGGGCCCACGCGAGGCTCGCCTGCACGTCCAGGCGCTGCTCCCACTGGAGGCGCGCGCTGCCGAACGCGCCCAGCCGCTGCGACGGCCCCAGCGGCTGGTTGCGCCCCGTCGTCTCGCTGAACACCAGGTCCTGCGACACGCGCGTGGCGAACACCGCGCCGCGCAGCTCCAGCAGGGAGGGGCCGTCGCTCCACCGCCAGCCCAGGCCCGTCTCCCCGGAGGTCACCCGCGCGTAGGGCGCGAACTCCGCGTCGGACAGGCCGGCCGCGTCGCTGGAGCGCGCCCCCAGGCCCGCGCTGGTCAGCCATGTGAGGCGCGGCGTCAGGCGCACCTCCGCGCTGGCGCGGGGGCTGGCGAAGAAGCCATACGCCTCCACGGACTCCTCCGGGATGCGAGCCCCCAGCCGGTCCTCCGCCGGCCGGTTCAGGTCCTCCACGCCGAACAGGAACGCGTCCACGCGCACGCCGCCGCGCAGCGTGAGCCACTCCCGCGGCGCGCCCCGCAGGGACAGGTACGCGCCCAGGTTCGTCACGCGCACCTGGTTGTCGAACACGGTGGCGTAGGGAGCGCCGCCCTTGTCGCGCAGGCGCCGCGCGCGCGTGTGCACGTTGTCGTAGCGGGCCAGGTAGCCCAGCTCCAGCGGCTGCGGCTGCCCCGCCCAGGTGAGGCCCGGCGTGTACCGGCCGCGCAGCCCCACGGTGGTGCCCTGGTAGGACTGCTCCGTGTCGTCGCCGCGCTGGGCCTCGCCGATGGGCGGCGTGTCCTGGAGGAAGCCGGTGAAGTTCTCGCGGCCGCGCATCTGCCGGGCGATGGCGAAGGCCTGCTGCACGAAGCGGCCCCCGCGCTCCAGCCGGGACGTCAGCTCCACGGAGGCGATGTGGCGTTGGCTCGCGCCGCCCTGGTTCGGGTCGTAGAGGCAGAAGAACTGCGAGTCCGCGTCCGCGTCACACGGCAGCCGCGCGTCCACGACGTCCGTCTCCCGCACCACGCCCGCGGAGGCGTAGCGCGCGCCGTAGCTCGCGCCGAACAGGCGCAGCTTCGTCTCCGCGCCCAGGCGCAGCTCCGTCTGGGCCATCAGGCCCGCGTTGGCGTATGCGCGGTTGGGGCCGAAGCCGTGCCCCTGGCGCAGCAGCACGCCGACGAAGGTGGCGGCGGTGGCTCCGGGAGGCCCCCACACCAGGGACAGCCGGCGCGACGCGAAGCTGCCGTAGCTGGCGGACGCGGTGATGCCCCGCCGCTCCAGCCCCAGCTGGTACTCCACGGTGCCCGCGACGCCGAAGTCGCCCTGCGACGGGTCGTAGGGTCCCTCCGTCACGCGCAGGGACTGCACCAGCTCCGGGATGATGAAGTACGTGTCCGCGTAGCCGTGGCCGTGGGCCTGGGAGACCTCGTTGAGGGGCACCCCGTCCAGGCGCATCTCCACGTCCTTGCCCTCGCCCGCGTCGAAGCCGCGCAGGTAGACGGTCTCCGCGTGCCCCTCCCCACCGTGGTTGGCGAGCATCACCCCCGGCGCCAGCAGCATCAGGTCCGTGGCCGAGTTGCGAGGCACATCCGCCAGTTGCCCCACCGTGATGTGGAAGTCCCCCACGGCGACAGGGGGCGGCGCGGCGGACTGCCCCCGCACCGTGGTGGAGAACGCGGGCGGCTCCGGCTTCGCGGGCGCGGGAGGTGGCTCCGCGCCCGGGGACTCCGCGGGCGCGGGCGGTGGCTCCGCGCCCGTGGGCTCCGGCGGCCCGGACGCGGAGGCGCCGTCATCCGCCGCGAGCGCCGCGGGGTCCACCACCGGCTCGAACGTCACCGGCACGTCCACCCGCACCTCCAGCGGCACCCCTCCCCGACGCGCGGGCTCGAAGCGCCAGCGCAGGGCCGCCGCCATCGCGGCCCGGTCGAAGGCCACGCCTCCGGACTCCCTCATCTCCACCTGGGACACCTCGCCCGCGGCGTCGATGGTCAGCCGCAGCAGCACGCGCACGGCCTCCGTCAACGCGGGCACCTCCGCCGGCATCACGGGCGGCGCGGCCTCCACGGGGACGGGCGGCGTCACGGGCACTTCGGGCGACGCGCTCAACAGCCAGAGCACCAGCGTCGGGATGAACACGGGCAACGACCTCGGCCGGCGGGGCCCACCCGACACGGGCGGCCCTTCCAACGGCCGCCCGTGGATATCGCAACCCGCGCTTGACTTGCAATCAGGTTACAAATACCAACCAACTGCATGAACCAACGACGCAAGTGGACCCGGGCCCTGCTGCCAGGCGCGCTGGCGCTCATGGCCGCGGGCTGCGGCGATGCGGTGGCGCGGGGCGACGTGCGGGTGACGTTGAGCGGCGGGGACGGCACGCAGCGCGGCTACGCGGACCACCTCTTCCAGGACGGCTGGTCCGTGCAGTTCACCAAGTACCTGGTGTCCCTGGGGGACTTCACCCTCACCTCCGCGTCCGGCGACGTGCGGGCCACGACGGAGCACCTGCTGGTGGACGTCCAGAAGGGGGACGTGCCGCTCACCGACCTCACGGGCCTGGAGGCGGGGCGCTACGGCGTGGCCTTCCGCGTGAGCCCTCCGGAGGCCCGCACCGTGGCCGGCGCCTCCGTGTCCGCGGACGACCTGGCGATGATGCGCGAGCGCGGCTTCAGCTACTTCGTGGAGGGCCGCGCGCAGAACCGCGACCCCACGCTGGGCCTCTACACCTTCCGCATGGGCTTCCCCGTCAACGCGCGGATGGTGGACTGCATCAACGGCGTGGACGGCACCCAGGGCATCGTCGTGCCGGAGAGCTCCGTGGCGGAGGCGGAGGTCACCATCCACGCCGAGCACATGTTCTACGACCGGCTGGGCACCCACCGCGGCGTGCAGCTGCGCTTCGAGGCCATCGCCGCCACCGCGGACCCGGACCACGCCATCACGCCGGAGGGGCTGGCGACCCAGGATCTGCTGGACCTGCGCGGCCTGGACGGCGGCGAGCTGCGCGACGCCCAGGGCAACCCCGTCGTCTACCAGCCCGGCGCCTACGCCCTGCGCACGCTCCAGGAGTTCGTCACCCAGAGCATCGTGGATCAGGCGCACCTCAACGGCGGCGGCGTCTGCACCGTCGCCGCGCCGTAGGGCCTCCCCGTCGCGGGAAGGCCCCGGCGGGCGTCAGGCCTTGGGCGCTTCCTTCGCGGCGCGCTGCGCTTCGACCTCGCGCCGCACGTCGTCCATGTTCAGCGCGCGGACCTGCCGGATGAGGTCCTCCAGCGCCGCGCCCGGCATCGCGCCCGGCTGCTCGAACAGGAGGATGCCGTCCCGGAACACCATCAGCGTGGGGATGGAGCGGATCTCGAAAGCACCGGACAGCTCCGGCTGCGCGTCGGTGTCGATCTTCCCGAACACGATGTCCGCGTGCTTGCTGGAGGTGCTTTCGAAGATGGGCGCGAACGCGCGGCACGGACCACACCAGGTGGCCCACCAGTCCAGGATGACGATGCCGCTCTTGCCCACCGTCTCCTTGAAGTTGTCCTTCGTGATTTCGAGCGTCGCCATGATGGCCTCCTAACGAACGTCCAACAGCTCCACCTCGAAGAGGAGGGTGGCGTTGGGGGGAATCACACCGGCCGCGCCGCGCGAGCCGTAGCCCAGCTCCGGCGGGATGGTGAGCTTGCGGACGCCGCCCACCTTCATGCCCGCGACGCCCTGGTCCCAGCCCTGGATGACGTGGCCGGCGCCCAGCGGGAAGGTGAAGCCCTGACCCCGGTCCCGGCTGCTGTCGAACTTCTTGCCGTCCGTGAGCGTGCCCACGTAGTGCACCGTCACCCGCTTGCCGGCGACCGCTTCCGCCCCGGTCCCGACCTTCACGTCTTCGACTCCCAAGCTCATGCAGGCTCCTTGGCGGGGGATCCGCCGTGGAAAGATGGCCACTCTAATGCCGGGCGCCGCCTCCCGCCTCCCTGAATGCCCATCCCCCGCTGGAATAAAAGGTGACGGCGGGGCGCCGGATGATTCCGGACACCCCGCCGTCAGCTCCTGCCATGGAGGCCGTGACTTCCAGGCTTCAGGTCAGAACGTGCCACCCACGTTCAGCGAGCCCACGTAGCTGCCACCGCCCCCCGCGTCGCCGCCGCCCGGGTCGATGTTGGGGGCGAACTGCTTGTCGAACAGGAAGTTGTAGTAGCCGCGCAGGTCCGCGGTGAAGTGGCCGAAGTGGCCGCGCACGCCCACGCCCGCCGGCACGTTGCCCACGGTGTCGTCGCTGTAGCCGAGCGACTCACCGCCGCGGAAGTGGTAGTTGCTGATGCCGATACCGCCCAGCAGGTACGGCTGCACCGCCGTCGGCGTCATGGCGAGCGTCAGGGCCGCCTGGCCGCCGTTGCGCACCAGGTCCGGACCGGTCTCCGCGCCCGCGGAGCCCGCGTTCTTGATGTTGTTCAACGCGCCGGAGTAGCCGACCTCGACGCCCAGCACGGACGTCGGCTTGATCGACGCCGTCACGTTCGCGGAGGGACCGGGGGCCAGCTGCGGAGCCAGGGCGCCGGTGTAGCCTTCCACACCGCCACCGATGAGGAGCGTCAGGCCCTTCTTCGCGTTCTTGCTCTTCTTCTCCACCTCGAGCGGCTGGACCTCCTCGTTGGCGCTCGCCGACGGGCGGAAGTCCGAGGACGGCGGCGGCGTCGTCAGCCCGCTCCCGCCCGTGGCCTGGTCGCTGCCCAGCGTGCTCTCACGCTGGCTCATGCCGCCGCTGCTCGTGCCGGACGGCGGCGGAGGCGGAGCGGGAGGCTGCGCCGCGGGAGGCGGAGGCGCTGGCGGCTCGGCCTGCGGCGTGATGTTGCTGGAGCCACTGCCGCCGGTGCCGCTGCCGCCCACGCCGGACTGGTCCACCGGCTCGCAGCGCAGCGGCATGTTCAGGTAGACCGCGCCGCTGCCGCCCTTGGCGCTCGCGCTGGGGCTGCTCAGGCCCTGGTCGCTGGTGCCCAGGCCCTGGCTGCTCGTCGAGGAGCCGTCGTACGACGAGCCGCTGCCGCCCGTGCCCTGGAGCGACTCATCCACCGGCGCCTCCTCGATGATGAGGTCCTCCTCCTGGACCCCGCCCTGGGAGGACTGCGCCGACATGTCCTTGTGCTGCTTGTCCTTGTGGACCGCGGCCTGCCCTGGAGGGCAATCCTTCTCCGCCGCGCCCGCCCCCGTCCCATACATGAGCGCCGCGATGGCGCCCGCCAGAATTTTCGCTTTCATCCAACCCTCCATCGTCGACTGACTGACATGAAGGTTGTCTTGCGTGGGACATCCGGCAAGCCTTGCGCGGGAAGTCAAAGACAGCCGACCCGCCCGCCTGCCCTCCAGGGGGGAGGGCGTGGTTTCAGAGCCACTTCACGGGGGAGGAGGGCATGGACGCCCCCCTGTCCACCGTCAAAGGCAGACGTCAAAAGCCATCCGTCACGCGTCGCGCAGCCAGGCGGATCCGGTGACGACAGGCAATTGCAGCGCGCGCTCCCGGTCCAGGTCCAGGTTGCCGATGTGCAGCGACAGCGGCGCCTGCACCCACTTGTAGATGGACTGCTGGAACAGGCGCACGAAGCGGTCCACGTACCCGCCCAGCCGCTCCGCCTCCACCTCCGGGAACATCGCGGTGAGCGCGGTGCGCATCTCCGACGGGGTGAGCTTCTCGCCCGCGTGCAGGTAGAAGCACGCGTCCAGGATGGGGAAGGGCATCAGCTCCTCCTCCCCCACCTGATCATGCGCCAGCTCCGGCCCGGCGGGCTTGGCCAGCACCTTGCGGATGCCCTCGTAGCCGGTGGTCTCCTGGAGGTAGTCCAGCAGGTACATCACCACCGTCTTGGGCACGTTGGCGATGACCGCGAGCGCGCCCATCAGGTCGCCGCCGATGGTGGTGTAGCCCACGGACTTCTCGCTCATGTTGCCCGTCTGGAGGAACAGGCCGCCGCAGGAGTTGCTCCAGTTCCACATGCGCTGCGCGCGGATGCGGGCCTGGATGTTCTGCTCGGTGATGGGGGTGAGCTTCACGTCGCCCAGCATCTTCTGGGCGGCGGCCTTCTCGCGCTCGAAGGCCTCCTCGATGGAGACCACCTGGAAGGGCACGCCCAATTCCCGCGCGATGGTCTCCGCCGCGTCGCGCGTCTGCTCGCTGGAGTACGGACTGGGCATGTAGAACGCCTGGATGAGCGAGCCTGGGTCGTCCGGCCGCGCGCGCTTCGCGTAGCGGTGCGCGACGAGCAGCGTGAGCAGCGAGTCCCGCCCGCCCGACAGCGCGATGCCGAACAGCTTGAAGGCGCGCGTCTTCTCGAAGTAGTCGCCCACGCCCAGGGACAGCGCGTCCAGGATGTCCTCGCACAGCGCCACGCGCGCGGTGCGGCGGGTGTCCGGCGCGGGCAGGAAGAAGCTGCGGTGCGCGGGCACGGGGTACGCCAGCCGCTGGCGCTGCGTCTGCACCGCCTGCGTGCAGTCCAGGGTGGGCACCTTCCTGCCGCCGGCCGTGACCCAGTCCTCGCGGTCCACGCGCCAGGTGGTGTTCTCCGTGCGCAGGCGCAGCGTGCGGTCCAGGTCCACCACGGCGGAGGTGTAGCCCTGCTGGAAGCGCGGCGTCTCCAGCACGTGGCGGCCGTTCTGGTTGACGAAGCCGCCGCCGTCGAAGATGAGGCCGTCGTTGCTGCCCACCGCGTTCGCGTAGGCGATGGTGACCTGGTGGTCGGACGCGCGCGTGGCGATGAGCTCGCGGCGCGTCTCCCAGAAGCCCAGCCGGAAGGGGGAGGCGGACAGGTTCACCACCAGCTCGCCGCCGGAGTACGCGCGCCGGCGCATGGGGCCGTCCGCGCTCCAGATGTCCTCGCACACCTCCGGCGCCACCGTGCCGAAGTCGAACTGGAAGAGGTAGTCGCCCAGCGGCACGCCCCGGTGGCGCTCCGCCATGCCCGGCTGGCCGTGGCCGAAGGTGCGGCCCTCGTAGAAGACGTTGTACGTGGGCAGCTTCTCCTTCGGGACCAGGCCCAGCACCTGGCCGCCCGCCACCACCGCCGCGCAGTTGAGGCGCACGCCCTGGTGGGCCACGCCCACGCCCAGGATGCTCACCAGGGGCAGCGCCGCGGTCTCCTTCGCGAAGCGCTCCAGCTCCGGCCACTGGTGGTCGATGAAGCCCTGCCACTGGACCAGGTCCTCCGCCGGGTAGCCGGCGATGACCTGCTCGGGGAAGACGCCCAGCGTGACCTCCTCCGCCGCCATCTTCCTCGCCAGCTCCAGCACCCGGTCGGTGTTCGCCTGGAAGGCGCCCACGGTGGTGTTGACGCTGGCGATGCCAATCTTCACGAGCCGCATGGTGCGTCGCTCTCCCTGGAAGGCGTGATGCCCCGAGCAATGCGCGCAAGGGGGGGCCAGGGCAAGCGGATGATGTGGCCCCGGGCCCCCGGCGTTCAGTGCCCCGCCAGGGCCGCCTCCGTCAGTTCAGCGGCCCGCTGGGGCGCACCGGCTGAAGCTGGCTCAAGAGGTCGCTCACGTCCTCCAGCACCGCCTCCAGGCGGCGCCGCACGTCCAGCTCGCCCAGCAGCTCCTGCCGCCGCCCGGGCTCCGGCACCAGCGCGGACGCCACCACGTCCGCCAGCATGCCCCCGCCGGCGCGCGCGGCCACCGGCAGCAGGCTCTCCGCGAACGAGGGCGGCACCCGGCCGGCCAGCTCGAAGACGGCCTGGCGCAGCTGCTCCTCCTCCGGCCCCGTGTAGGGGGCATCCGTCAGCACCTGGGCGCGCACCTGGCGGTAGAGCGCGTCCGGCGGCAGCTCCTGCACCATCCGCGCCCGGCTGACGCCCTGGAGGAGGATGTTGTAGCGCCCGTCCTCCACCTGCTCGTCCCAGACGATGACACCCGCGCACATCAGGGGTTGCAGCGGCGGACGGCCCTCGTAGTTGCCCTCCCAGCCCGGCTCCAGCTGGCCCAGGGCCAGCACCCGGTCCGTGGCGAGCGCGTCCTTCACCAGCGCCCGGTAGCGGGGTTCGAAGATGTGCAGGGGAATCACGGTGTGCGGGAACAGGACCGCCGACGGCAGGGGAAACACCTTCAGCGCGCCGGCGGCGCGTTCCACGGTCTCTTGTGCGGTCATGGTCACCCTTCCCCCGTGTGTAAGCCCCCGGGGCATGGGGCGCATTCCAATCAGGCAGGCATCCGGGCCCGGCGGCCCGGTGGCAAGGGCCCCGGGTTCCGCTAGGGTGCGCCCCCGAATGTCTTCCACCGAGCCCTCCCCCCAGACCTCCCCGGCCGCGCCGGCCGCTGACGCCCCGAAGCTGTCCTGGTACCGCCGGCTGTACCTGCGCGTGGAGTCCGCCGCCTCCACCCCGCACGCGCTCGCCACGATGATGACGGTGTCGGTGGTGGATGGCTCCATCTTCCCCATCCCGCCCTTCGCCGTGCTGGTGCCCATGGTGCTCGCCCAGCCGAAGAAGTGGGTGCGCTACTGCCTGCTGGGCACCCTGGCGAGCCTCGTGGGCGGCCTCATCGGCTACGGGCTGGGGGCCTTCGTGGGCGAGGGCATCACGCAGCTGCTGCACATCGACCTGGACGTGCGCGTGGACCGCTTCGGCGTGTCCGGCACGGTGGGCGAGCTGCTGGGGCGGAACTTCTGGGTGCTGGCGCTCCTGTGCTCCATCCTGCCCACGCCGTTCAAGATCGTCGCCATCGGCAGCGGCCTGGTGTCGGTGCCGCTGGAGCGCTTCCTGCTGGCGTCCGTCATCGGCCGGTCGGTGCGCTTCTTCCTGGTGGGGGGCGTGGTGCGCTTCTTCGGCCCCACCGCCCGCAAGTGGCTGCGCGTCTGACGCAAGCCTAGCCGCGGCGCGTGCCGCCCACCGCGCCGCGCGCCGCCGGCTCCGGGGGAGCGCCCTCCAGCACCGCCTCCACCGTGGCCAGGAGCACGTCCGGGCGCACCGGCTTCTCCAGCACCCGGTGGGCCACCGTCTCCATGAACGCGCGCGCCTCCGGCGACGACGCTCCACCGGAGATGAACACCACCCGCGACGCCAGCGCGGGCGCCTCCTCCTGGAGCCGCTGGTACACCTCGATGCCGTCCATGCCCGGCATCTGCAGGTCACACAGCACCACGTCGAAGGCCTCGCCCGCGGCCACCCTCGCCAGCGCGTCCTCGCCGCGCGTGGCGGTGACGACCTCGTGGGCGGGCTCCAGCAGCAGGCGCATGGACTGCGCCAGGCGGGGCTCGTCGTCCACGATGAGCACCCGGCCCCTGCGCCCGGGGGCCGCGCTCACAGGCCGTGGAGGCTCCGGTCGAGGCTCCGGTCGAGGCTCCGGTGGCGCCTCCACGGCGGCCGCCACGGCGTGCAGCGACGGCGACGAGGGCGGGCGCCTCGCGCTCTGCACGGGCGCGGGCGGCAGGAGCAGCGTGAAGGTGGCGCCCTGGCCCGGCACGCTGTGCACGCGCAGCTCGCCCCCGTGCGTGCGGACGATCTGCTGACAGATGGCGAGCCCCAGGCCGGTGCCCTCGTCGCTGCCCTTGGTGGTGAAGAACGGGTCGAAGATGCGCGGCAGGATCTCCGGCGGGATGCCGGCGCCGGTGTCCTCCACCTCCACGCGCGCGTGGCCGGACGCGTCCGTGCCGGTGCGCACGCGCACCTCGTGCCGGCCGGGGTCCCCTTCCGGGATGGCCTGCATGGCGTTCACCAGCAGGTTGAGCAGCACCTGCCCCAGCCGCGCCTCGCTGCCCAGCACGAGCGGCACCGGCCCGAAGTCCTCCACCAGCCGGGCCCGCGGGCGCAGGGCGTGCAGCACCACGCGCACCGCGGGCGGCACCAGCGCGTTCAGGTCCACCAGGCCGCGCTCCGGCGAGCCCTCGCGGCTGAACACCTGCAGGTCCTTCACGATGAGGCGGATGCGCTCCGCGCCCTCCTGGGCCTCGCGCACGCTCGTGAGCGCGTCGCGCACGCCCCGCGGGGCCTGGGCCTCCTCCGCCGCCAGGGCCTTGCGCGCGGCCTCCAGGTTCAGCGCCAGGTAGGCCAGCGGGTTGTTGATTTCATGGCCCACGCCCGCGGCCAGG
>JAFADT010000456.1 GCA_023424585.1 Pseudomonadota bacterium | reverse complement strand
CAGGCCGGGTGTGGACATGGTGCAGATGCTTCAGCGGTACCTGTCGTGTGGCTTCCGCGCCTTCACGTAGCGCCGGGCGGCCATGCGCACCCGCTTCCAGGCCAGGTCCCACTGCCGCTTGTCGCTCGCGTCCACCTCGACGAGGTCGTAGATGGACTCGAGGAAGACGGCCTTCAGCCCGCGTCCGCGCTCCCGCTTCTCCCCCAGCACCTGCTTGCGCTGGCGCTGCTTGAGGTGCCCCCAGCACAGCCCGGAGCGGCGCGCGGGCTCGTGGCAGTCCTCCTGGCTGCACTCCACCTGCGGTGCCGGGCACGTCATGGCGCTCCCTCCCCGCGGACTTCCGCAGCCCAGGCCTCGAAGGCGGCCCCGGCCTTCTTCAACGCCACGTCCATCGCCTGGCGCGACACCCCGTAGCGCTCCGCGAGCACGGCCACGGGGGTGTCGTCGCGCTGCCGCTCCAGGAAGGCGCGCGCGGCGAGCCGGGACGCCTCCTCGCGGCTGCCCTTCCGGCACATGCGCCGCACCACCTCGCGCCGGGCGGTCCGCATCAGCCAGGCCCCGTGGAGTTCTGCGTCGAGGCGCTCCTCCAGGGCGACATCCGCCTCCGCGGCGGGGAGATGCTCCTGCCACTCCACGGCGTCCCCGCCCGGCCCCGTGACGACGGTGGTGTTGAGGGAGGCGGCGCGCAACTCGTCGAAGCTGGCCTTCTTGGAGAGGGGGACGGCGTAGACGCTCCGGGCGAAGTACCGCTGCATCGCCGCGCGCACCCACCACGCTGCCACGGTGACGAAGGGCGCACGGGTTGACTCCCAACGCCGCGCGGCCACCACGAGCCCGAGCCACGCCGCGGCCCGCAGGTCCTCGGCGTGGGCAGCGAGCCCAGCGTGGCGCCGCTGGTAGCGGGACGCGAGGCGTCGCGCGTACGGCATCCACTGCCGGACCAACTCCTGCCGCTCGGCAGTGAGGGGCCCGTCGGGCCGCTGTTGAGCAGAGCAAGCCATGGCGTCACCAGGAGGGGAGGCCGGCGGGGAGGTGGCCACCCTTGGAGGGGAGGCTCACGCCGTGGACGCGACACACGTCCTCGAGGGAGATGCCGGACTCGCCGAAGCGCTCCATCACCTCGGCCGCGGAGTGGCCCGCGCGCAGCATGTCCGCGGCGATGCGGTAGCGGCGGGCCCGCGCCTCCTCGCGCGTCATCCCCTCCGGCCGGCAGTACTCGAACTCGGCCTGGGTGACGTCCGTCTGTCGCCCCTGCCCGTTCGGCACCCGCCGGAACGCGAGCCCGCGGTTGGACGCGACCACTGCGCACCGCCGACTGCACCACCGCCGCGGGGCTCCGCGCCGCCCCCTGGTGTCCGGCACCGGGTTGCCACAGTGGCACACCCTGCCCTCCTTGCTGCACGTCATGGCTCCTCCTTCGCTGGGTAACTGGCGGGCGCGAGGCCCTTCCAGTCCTTCTGGGTGGACTTCGGCTGGCGCTGCACCCCGGCAGACTTCGCGCGTGGCGGCCGTGGCGGGGCCGCCGTCGCTTCGGACGGCCCGGGGGTGGGGGCTGGTAGCCCCGAAGCGTCCTGGGGCTGCCCAGCGGGCCGGAGGACGAGCTCGACGCGGGGCGCCGCCTTGTCGTCCTGGCGGAAGGCGTGAAGCTCAACCACCTGCGCGTCGTCGGCGTAGAGGTGCCCCTGGAGGGCGTCCAGCAGGACCTTTAGGCGGTTGTCGAGGTCCCCCGACTTCCGGGGCCGGTACAGCCGCACCTCGAGCGCCACGGGGCCCGAGAGCAGGTCGACTCCGGCCTGGATGCAGACCGCCGAGACAGCGCGCTTGTAGGCCGTTGCCTCGGCGCTGCGGACGGCGTGGCCGCGGAAGATGCGCCAGTACCGGTTGGTGCTGGGCGGGTACGGCAGCGTCAGGCGCTGGGGGCACGCCATGTCACGCCCCCATGGCCGGGATGCCCCCGGGAAGGCCGGTGTGGATGGTGAGCCCGCGCAGCGCCGCCACGCGGCGGATGACCTTCTCCGCGCAGTCGAAGCGCTCGCAGAGTGCCGTCAGCGGCACGCCCTCGGCGATGACGCGGGCGATGCGCTCCTCGCGGCGCCGCTCGCTGGCCTGGAAGTCGACCCCGTCCAGCGGCACGTCGTACTTCGGGCCCGGGTCGTCCTCCACGTGGCGGGCCGCCAGGCCCAGCTTCTTCGCCGCCTCCGCGCACGTCGGACTGCACCACTTCTTCGGCGCCCCTCGCCTCGGCTGCACCACGGCATTGCCGCAGTGGCACGTCCTCGTCCGTCTCTCTCCGCACATCGGCATCACCGCACCTCCTCAAGCAGCCGCCCGTCGGCAGCGAGAATCAGCACCCGGCCCGGCCAGCCCTCCGCGCGGCACAGGCTCACCATGTGCCTCGTGCCACGCCCCAGCCCCGGGTCCGTGTGCGCGGCCACCCAGCCCACGCGCCGGCCCTGGGCGGCGAGCGTCCGCAGGGCATCCCGCATCGCCTCGTTGCGCAGCGGACCCGCGCGGTGCCCCTGCCCCTTCCAGTCCGCGGGGAAGCGAGACACGGCGTGCACGTCGAACCAGGGCCACTCGACGGCGGCGGCCACCTCCCAGAGGCGGTCCGCGCCGAAGGCCTCCGGCTCGTCCGCCTTGCGCGGGTCGCCAGCGCCGTGGATGAGTTCCAGGCCCGGGTGCCCCACGAAACGCCGCATGTACGCGCGCAGCGCCGGCAGGTGGCCCAGGTGGAGTCCGCTGCTGCCACAGGCGAGGAGCATCATGACGGCGCCCCCGTGCCCGCCTTCCACGCGCGGTAGACATAGACATTCGCGTGCATCTGGCAGTACCCGTACTTGCTGGCGCACCGGCGCGGGCACCACGGCTCCGCGCAGGGCCCGTGGAAGGCGAGGCGTTGCGACGGGACGACGGGGCCGGTTCCGCGGCCGTGCCGCGCGCGGCTCAGCCACTGGCTGATGGTGTCCTCGGATACGCCCATGTCCCGGGCAACATCGCGAACGGCCTCTCCGCCCGCCACCCGCTCCATCGCGCGGCCGCGCAGCTCGCGGAACTCCTCCGCGGTGGTGGCGTCGCGCCGGGGGAAGCGCACGCGCTTCTTGGAACGCTTCGGCTTGCAACTCACGGGGCACCTTCCTTTCGCAGGTCCCGGGTACCGCAGTCGCGCAGCGCGTACGTGCCCCGCCGGCACATCCGCGACACCACGCGCTCCCCCGCCCAGGCGCGGAATGCGCTCGGGACACCATCGATGGCGTGGATGGAGAGGTTCGTGGTGTAGCCCGTCACCAGCCCGGGCCGGTCGCGGCGGTCGGCGAGCTCCTCCAGCAGTTCGCGGTGGCGGGCGCCCAGCGTCTCCCCCGGCATGCCGCCCAGGTCGTCCAGCACCAGGACGCGCACCGTGCACGCGCGGTGGTACAGCGCCCGGTCCTCGGCGAGGTAGTCGCTGACGCGCTTGAGCTGCGTCCAGCGCAGGAAGAGTCCCGCGCTGTTGTCCCACTCCGTCAGGCGCTGGCCGGTCCGCGTCTCCACTCGCGTCGCCGCGCGGAAGAGTTCGCACGCGCCCACCGTCTTCCCCGCGCCCGTGAAGCCAGACAGCAGCACCGTGCGCAGTTGCTCCTTCAGCGCCTGGCGCACCGTCTCCAGCGCTGGCGTCAACAGCGGCTCCCGGCCGGTGAGGGCCGTCACCGCCTCCGCCGGGGCGCCGCACAGGCGCAGGTGCATGGGCCACGTCTGGGCCTGGGCCGACTCGTGGGCCCGGCGCTCCGCGGCTTCGCGCTCCTGCCACTCGCGCTCGAGCTGGGCCAGTTCCTCGGGGGTGCGCTTCCTCGCGTTTGCGAGCGCGCCGCGCAGCAGATCCGCCAGACGCGGTGCGCCCCAGCGCGAGGGCGCGGACTCAAGGATTTCTCCAGGCGTTTTCACAGGTCCTCCACTGGGCCTTCGCGGTAGTCGGCAGGGTTGAGGGGGCGGGCGGCGGGCTTGGCCGGAGGAGCGCCTCCGCGCTCAGGAGGCGCAGCCGCATGGTCGTTCCAGAAGCGCACGAGGTCGCCCCACTTCGAGCAGCGTCCGTACCCGACGACGGCGATGCCGATGCGCCACCGGCGGCGAATCTCCGCAGGGGTGCCACGGGCGAGGAGCTCGCGCATGGCCGCCGGGTCCCCGCGGTCTCGCCGGTACTCGGCCCCGCGCAGCACCTGGAAGTCCGCGTCGAGCAACTCGCCCAGCGCCGGCTCCGTGCTGGGCGGGGGCTCGTGCGGGAGCAGGTCCTGGCCGTCGACCGGCGTGGGTTCCCGCGCGCCCGCGCGCGGAAGCTTCTCCTCTGGACTCTGGTATCTGGTCTCTGGAATCTGGACTCTGGGTTCCCCCAAGCCTTCCTGAAAGGCTTCCCCCAAGCCTTTCAGGAAGGCTTCCGGGAAGGCTTTCTGAAAGGCTTCCTTGAAGGTGTTCGGCGACTCGAAAAGCGAGTCGAGACAGGCGCTTATGCCGCGCAGCGCCTCCAGCAAGAGGGGGCACTCCGGCAGTTCGTTGCGCACGACGCGGCCCCATCCCACCACCACGTTGGGAGAGGCCGGCGGGTCGTGCTTCACGGCGTTGGGCAGCCACACGAGCCCGGCCTTCCAGTCGGCTTTCACAAAGCCTTGCCGAAAGGCTTCCCCGAAGGCTTCCCGAAAGCCTTCCAGCGTCCAGCCCAGTTCCTCCGCCAGCGCGGACTCACGGGCCCGGTAGAGCCCGGGGATGCTGCCGGTGGCGGGGTTCGTGAGCAGAAAGAGCACCAGGTGCTGGCCGCACGGCTGGGGGGCGCTGAGTGCGCGGAACCGGAAGTCGTTCCATAGGCGCGTGCTCACCTTCCGGTACCGTCCCGGGTCCAGGTTCTCGCGAAGCTTCGGCTTCTTCGGGTCGCAGGCCATGGCGCTACTCCTCGCTGCCGGCGCGCACGCGCGCGACGTGCGGCTGGTGGTGCGCGGCCCCGGCGAGCTGCCGCAGGTAGGCCGCGAAGGGCTTGGGGATGAGGGCGACGGTGACGAGGGTGAGGCGCGGGAGGTGGGCGAAGACGAACACCTCCCGCTTGAGGACGACGTGCAGCCGACCGGGATGGAGGCGAGCGTGTGCGTCGAGCAGGGCGCGCAGCGGTGCCGGGCAGTCTGCCGCAGGGCGCCCGTGCTGGTAGGCATAGGCCGCCCGGGCGCGGAGAGCGTCCTGGTCGAGGCGGAGCCGCTCCTCGCCGCGGTGGACAGTGTGTGCCGTCAGGTGGATGTCCGGGCAGGTCATGCGGCCTCCAGGTCCCGGATGCTGTCGCCCAGGTTCGCCCTCACGACGGCTTCCGCGCACTCAGGCGCCACGCTGTTGCCGATAAGGCGCACCTTCGCGGCCTTCGACGTCGCGGCGCTCAAGTCGTAGGTGGAGGCGAAGCGGCCGAACTGCGCGCGGAGGAGTTCCTCCGGCTCCAGCATCCGCATGCCAATGTCCACAATCTGGTGCTCGACGCCCGCGACCGTGACGAGGCCCATCCGCGCCTTGGCGGTGATGGTGCGCAGCGGCCGGTCTACGCGCTGCCCGGAGGTGGCGTCGTCGCCGTAGTACGTCGTCAGAAAGGCGCGGACCTCAGCTACGTGGAGGCCCTGGCCCGTGATGGTGGGCAGCGGCGCCGTCACGTCGGCGCCGGAGCAGTCCCCGCGCAGCTTCACGAGCGTGGCGGCGGCGAGCGCGTGGTGGTCCTGGGCGGTGATGGTGTCGAGCGGTCGCCCGTCGAAGGGCACGCCCACCACGCCGTTGCCGTAGTGCTTCGCGATGAAGGCGGAGACGAGCGCGTGCTTCTGCCCGTCGGCCACCACCGTGCCCAATGGCTGGTGCAGCTCCAGGTAGCGCGCACGCTGCCCAGGGCGCTCGCCGTATCCCGTCTGCACGAGCGTCGGCATCACAAGAGCGTGCCCGCGACGCTGCGCCGTCACGGTGGAGAGCGGCGCGTCGATGGGCTCACCGCGTGCGGCCTCGCCCCCGTGGTTGACCTTGATGAGCGATGGCACCACGAGGGCGCGGTCGTTCTTCGCGGTGATGGTCCCCACGGGCGCGCCAACCGGCGTTGGCGGCGTCTGCCCCGCGCGCCCGCCGCACCCGACGATGAAGGGCTCGGGGTTCTCCAGGACGAAGCGGCGCAGTCCCTCCGCGATGCGCCAGAGCGTCTTCTCCGCGAGGGGCCGCTTCCTCTCGAAGATGCTCGGGCACGGGAGGCTCCAGTCGATGCAGTCGGCAGCGGTGCGCAACGGCAGCTTCCCGGGGCCGTGCGTCGGCTCCGGCCAGCGGACGGGCTGCCCGTCGCAGCGGGCCACGAGGAAGAGGCGCCGCCGCTTCGTGGGCGCGCCGTAGAGCGACGCGTCCAGGACGCGGAAGTCCACGGTGTAGCCCATCAGCTCCAGCACCCCGCGCCACTGCTCGAACGTCTCGCCCATGCGCGCCTTGTCCGGCCGCCCGTCGGCGCCCAGCGGCCCCCACGTGCGGAACTCGGCCACGTTCTCGATGAAGATGCACCGCGGCCGCACATCGCGCGCCCAGTCGATGACCACCCACGCGAGGCTCCGGATGCCCTTCTCGCGGGGAGTGCCGCCCTTCGCGACGCTGAAGTGCGTGCAGTCGGGCGACGCCCACAGCACGTCCACCGGACGCCCGCCGGAGGCCTCGCGCGGAGGCACGTCCCAGATGTCCGCGGTGAGGTGCTTCGTGCGCGGGTGGTTGGCGGCATGGACCGCGAGCGCGGTGGCGCTGTGGTTGATGGCCACGTCCACGTCGCGGCCGAGGGCGGCCTCAATGCCTGTGGAGGCTCCTCCCCCGCCAGCGAACAGGTCGACGCCGAGGCCGCGGCTGGTGCACTTGCGCTTCATCGCGTCA
>JAFADT010000450.1 GCA_023424585.1 Pseudomonadota bacterium | reverse complement strand
TCCTGGCGGGGCACGCTCGCGTCGGCGGAAGCGGGGGCTCCCGCCGAGGGGAGCACGGCGGTCTCCTGGCCGGGCCCCCTGCCGCCAGCACCGCGCGCGGGCCGCAGGGGTGGGCGCTTCGCCCCGGACGGGGGTTCTTCTTCCAGCGGCCCGGGCTGGCCGGGACGCAGGGCGGCACGACGACCGGAGGGCGGGACCGGCTCATCTCCGCCCAGGGGCGGCGCGGGGCGCATGGCGGCGCGGCGGCCGGTGGGCACGGGCGATTCATCGTCCCCGAGGGCTGGTGCGGGGCGCATGGCCGCGCGGCGGCCGGTAGGCACGGGCGGTTCGTCGTCCCCGAGCGGCGGTCCGGAGAAGTCCTCGATGACCTTCACGCGGGGATTCCGTCCGGCGCGCGGGGCGGCGCCGCCCTCCGGCTTGCGGGACTTCTGCGCGAGCACGCCGGGCGGCGCGTCCCAGCCCTGCTCCAGGGGCCCCGCGGGCGACAGCTCCGTGCTCCGCGCCTCGTCCTCGGGACCGAGCTCGTCGTCCCCGGGCGCGTCCGGCGCGTAGTCCTCCGGGCGGAACTCCTCGAAGGCGGGCGCGGAGGCCTCCTGCGTCTCGGCGGACGCCTCCTCCTCCGTGGGCGCGCGGCTGTATGGCGCGCGCTGGACGATGGAGGCCTCGAGCTCCTCGGCGTGCAGGTCCTCCATCTCCGCCCCGGAGATGGGCTCCAGCGCGAAGGGCTCCGGGAACGGCACGGGCCCGGGGGCGGCGAGGCTCACCTCGTTGGGGAACAGCTCCGCGACGAAGCGGGCCACCTCCTCCGCGCCGGGCAGTCCGCCGCTCGCGGAGAGGAAGTTGCGCAGGGCCTGGGCGAACTCGCCGCACGAGCGGAAGCGCCGCTGGGGCGAGGGCTCCACCGCGCGCATGATCGCCGGATCCAGCCGCGAGTTGATCCGCCGATCCAACCGGCTGGGCGGAGGCAGCGTCTCGCGGCGGGTGCTCACGCCGCTGCCGGGCACCACCGCCTCGCGCAGCGTGAGCAGCTCGTAGGCGATGGCCCCCAGCGAGTACACGTCCGACGCCTCCGTGGGCGCCTCTCCCTTGGTCACCTCCGGCGCGCGGTACGCGCTGCGGCCCCGGTGCGCGAACGTGCGCTTGAGCTGGGGCACGGCCAGGAGCGCCTGCAGCGCGCCGAAGTCGCAGATGGCCGGGAAGCCGTCGCGGGCCAGGAGCACGTTGCCCGGGGTGATGGCCCCGTGGACGGCGCCCGCGTCGTGCGCGAGCTGCACGGTCTCCAGGAGCTGGATGACGATGGAGAGCGCCACCGCTGGCGGCAGGAGGACTTCCTTGGTGTTGAGGCGCTGGAGCGCGACGCCCAGCGTGAAGCCCTCCACGTCCTCGCGCACCACGGCGAGCCGCTGGCGCACGAAGCCCACGTCCACGACGTGGAGGAGCCCCGGGTGGCGCACGGGCTGGAGCATCCGCACCGTCTCCGCCAGCGCGCGGGCATAGGCGGGGTCCGAGGTGCGAGGCAGGAAGAGCTTCACCGCGACGGGGATGGTGGGCAGCAGCAGGGCCTCGTACAGCTCCGCCAGGTCCCCCGCCTCCGTGCGGCCTGTGAGCCGGTACGTCCCGCTCATCGAGCCTTCCGGGGCGCCTTGGGCCCGCCAGCGCGGCGGCGGGACACGGCGGCGAACATGAAGCCGCACCACACGCACGACTCACCGCGCCGTCCGCGAGGCAGCTCCAGGGTGCAGCCGGGGCAGCGTGGCCGGGGCCGGGTGGAGCGGACGGTGGCGGAGGAGCCAGCGGTGCGGGTGCGGACAGGGGGTGGCTTGCGAGCCTCTAGGGCGAGCCGGGCCTCCAGACGGCGCACACGGTCCTCCAGCGCGGTGATGCGAGCGGACAGGCGCGCGTGGAGGTCCTCGGCGGAGGCCGGGGATGGGCGTGGGGTGCGCATCGTTGGACAGAGCGTGCCAGCCCCTCGCGAAGCCCGCAAGGACACGGGCGCAGGGTGAGCGGCGCGTGTTATGTCTTGCGGTCCCGTGTCGCCCCTACTCTCCCCTGCCCAGCCCATCCCGGGCGGACCCTCCGTGGATCCGCTGCACGGGAGCTTCCGTTCCTCCATCCGCCGCGAGCACGCCGAGGACGCGGCCCGTCGGGCCCGGGAGCTGCTCACCGACGACGTGCTCGGCCGGCTGCTCACCACCCCGCGAGAACCGGCGGACCACGTGCCGCATGCGCGGGAGGTGTTCGTCAACCGCAACCTGCGCATGGACCACATCGAGCTCATCGGGTTCGACATGGACTACACGCTGGCCATCTACCACATGCGCCGGCTGGAGCAGCTGTCGTTCGACATGACGATCGCGAAGCTGATCAGCGAGTACGGCTACCCGCCGTTCATCGGGGGCCTGCTCTACGACCACCACTTCGTGATGCGCGGGCTGGCGGTGGACCGGGTGAACGGCAACGTCCTGAAGATGGACCGCTTCGGCCACGTGGGGCGCGCGTACCACGGCCTCCGGCCGCTGAAGCGCGACGCGTGGAAGGAGCTGTACCGCAACAAGCGGGTGCGGCTGCGCAACCCGCAGTTCGCGTGGAACGACACGCTCTTCGCGCTGCCGGAGACGTGCCTGTATTCGGGCATCATCGAGCTGATGGAGTCGCTGGGGCACACCGTGAACTACGGCAAGCTCTACGACGACATCCGGGAAGCCATCGACACGGTGCACCGGGACAACTCGCTCAAGCGCGAGGTGCGCAAGGACCTGGCGCGCTACGTGTTCCTGGATCCGGAGCTGGGGCCGGCGTTGCACAAGCTGCGCTCGGGCGGGAAGCGGCTGTTCCTGCTGACGAACTCCGCGTGGGACTACACGAACGCGGTGATGCGCTACCTGCTGGACGGGCAGCTCCCGGAGTACCCCAGCTGGAAGAACTACTTCGACTTCGTGGTGACGTCGGCGGCCAAGCCGGCGTTCTTCACGGAGAGCCGGCCGTTCCTGGAGCTGGACGCGTCCACGGAGGCCGGCAAGGTGGTGGGCGAGGCGAAGTCGCTGGAGCGCGGCACGGTGTACTCCGGCGGCAACCTGGCGCAGTTCGAGGAGTTCACCGGCCACCGGGGCGAGCACATCCTCTACGTGGGCGACCACATCTTCGGCGACATCCTGAAGTCCAAGAAGTCGTCGCTGTGGCGCACGTGCATGATCGTCCAGGAGATCGAGGACGAGATCACGTACACGGACGCGCGGCGCGAGGAGATCACCACGCTGTCGGAGGTGGAGCTGACGCGCGCGCGGCTGGACGACGAGGTGAACCACCGCAAGACGGTGCTGAACGCCCTGGAGCGCCGGCTGGAGCGAGAGGAGCTGTCGGAGCCCGCGCGCCACGAGGTGGAGGAGCAGCGCAAGAGGACGAAGGGGGAGCTGGAGAAGCTGCGCCGCTCGCTGAAGGAGGCCAACGGCATCGCGGCCACGCTGGAGCGCGACGTCGAGGAGGGCTTCAACCCGTACTGGGGCCTGCTGTTCAAGGAGGGCAACGAGAACAGCCGCTTCGGCTACCAGGTGGAGCAGTACGCGTGCCTCTACACGAGCCGCGTGTCGAACTTCCTGCACCACTCGCCCATGCAGTACTACCGCTCGCCGCGCGACCTGATGGCGCACGAGCAGGCCGGCGCGCTGTCGAGCAAGATGTCCCCGATGGGGAGCGAAGGTCCGCCGAAGGGCTCGGAGAAGGAGTAGCTCAGGGCCGCGCGGGCAGCCGGCCCCAGATGACGTCGCTGAAGCGCGAGGTGGGCTCCGGCTGGATGCCCAGCTTCCTCAGGTCGTCGGTGTGGCGGGCGCCCTTCACGACGACCCACCGGCGGGCGACGCGCCTCCCCTCCTCCACGGCTTCGGGCGTGAGGGGAGCGTGCTCCGCGAACCGGCGCAGGACGTCGAAGGCGGGCTGGGCCTTCTTGGGCTTGGCGAACATCGGGTCGAAGAAGACGACGTCGAAGGACTGCGAGGGCAGCGTCCTCAGGTACGCGTGCGCGTCCGCGTGGCGCACTTCGATGGCGCAGGAGTCCTCGCCCCGGTCGTAGCGCTGGAGGCCCTCCGCGGCGACGATGCACAGGGGCAGGCTCTTCTCCAGACCGACGACGCGGCCCGTGGGCCCCACGGCGAGCGACGCCACCAGCGCGTCCTGCGCGAGCCCCAGGGTGCAGTCGAGCACGGCATCGCCCGGGACGAGCTCGGCGACCTTGAGGAGCGCGTCGTCGCGCTGCCCCTGGCGAAGGCGCATGCGCCGCAGGTGCGCCATGCCCGCGTGGAAGCCGAACGAGCCCTGCGGCTCCCACAGCGTCACGCCGTCGCCGCCCACGACGAGCAGCGCATCGACCCGGGTGCCCAGCCAGGGCGCGATGCCCTCACCGGAGCGGCGCGGCAGGAACGGCAGGCTCCACCGCTGCGCCACGGCCCGCGCCTCGCGCACCGTGGCGGCATCCGTCTTCGTGCTGGTGGTGACGGCGAGGGGGATGGACGGCATCGAGACCGCCGCCCTACTCCGCGACCGCCTGGAGCTTCCGGCCACCCTGCATCTGCGCCACCGTCACGGACTGGTTCCGGCCGTTGCGCTTCGAGTGGTACAGGCACTGGTCCGCCAGGTCGATCAGCTGCTGCTTCTCCATCGCGTTGTCGGGGAACGTCGCGATGCCCAGCGACATCGTGATGCGCAGCGGGCCCATCTCCGTCTGGAAGACCTCCGCCATCACCGCCTCGCGGATGCGCTCCGCGATGATCTTCGCGCCCTGCGCGTCCGTCTCCGGCATCACCATCACGAACTCCTCGCCGCCGTAGCGCGCGACCACGTCCGTGTCCCGCGCCAGCGTCTTGATGATGCGCGCCACGCCCTTGAGCACCTGGTCGCCCGTCGGGTGGCCGTAGGTGTCGTTGACGCTCTTGAAGTGGTCCACGTCCGTCAACATGATGGAGCACTTGCGGTTGTACCGCCGCGCCTGCGCCAGGATCTCGTCCGCGCGCGACTGGAACGTGCGGTGGTTGAGCAGGCCCGTGAGGCCGTCCGTCGTCGCCATCCGCTCCATCTGCTCGTAGAGCTGCGCGCGCAGCACCGCCTGCGCCGCCTGGATGGCGATGACCTCGATCATCCGCAGCACGTCCTGCTCGAACGCCGTCTTCTTGCGCGAGCCCGCCACCAGCGTGCCCAGGATGCGGTCCCCCGCCACCAGCGGGAAGATCTTCAGCGCGCCCAGGCCGCGCACCTGCGTCTCTTCATCGAAGATGACCTGACGGTCCATCGCCTTGATGTCCCGCCCCGGCAGCGGCGCCCCGTAGCGCACCACGTTCGCCACCAGGCCGTTGTTGTCCTGGAACGTGCGCCCCTCCAGCGCCTTGCCCTGCGCCGTGACGCCCGTCATCCGCGCCACGCGGTGCACCCGCTTGCCCTCGTGCTCCGACACCAGCGTCACCGCGCAGAAGTCCAGCCCCGCGAGCTGCCGCGTCGCCTCCAGCACCGCCACGAACACCTGGTCCGGGCTGCCCGCGCGGTTCAGCTCCTCGATGGCCCGGAAGAACCGGTCCTTCTCGTCGCGCGTCTTGCGGATGTAGCTCATCACCCGCTCCACCTCGATGGAGCGCAGCACCTCTCCCGCGAGGGTGGTCAGCATCTTCTCGTCCTGGTCCGTGAACGGCTCGTTCTTCAGCTTGTCCGCCACCAGCACGCCGCGCACCAGGCCGCTGCCCTCCAGGATGGGCACCGCCAGCAGCGCCTGCACCGTGGGACCGCCGCTCTCGTAGTACGTGACGCCCTTCAGCCCCTGCGGCGAGTTCATCCGCACCGGCGCGCGGCGCTTCAGCACCCCGCCGATGATGCCCTCGCCCGCGTTGAACTTCTCGCGCTGCACCCGCTCCGAGGCCGACCGGCAGTCGTACAGCTTCAGGCTCCGGTCGTCCGACGTGAGCAGGAACGCCGCGCAGGTGTCCGTGCGCAGGCCCGTCTCCGCGATCTCCAGCGCCGCGTGCACCGCGCCCTCGATCTCCTTCACCGACGCGACCAGCCACTTCTCGTCGGAGTTCATCCCGCTGAAGCTGTCCTGCGTCCCGGAGGACACCAGCCGGAAGGTGCGCGCGCGCTCCTCCACCTCGCGGATGCGCTTCTGCACCGCGTCCGACTCCGCCCGCTTCGCCACCGCCATCCGCGCGGACAGCACCAGGTGGTACAGCCCCGCGAACAGCGCCAGGAACAGCGTGTGCGTCAGGAACCCGGTGACGTTCACCACCGGCCCGCCCAGCGTCACCAGCCCGTCGTACACCAGCGCGATGCCCAGCAGCGTCATGCCCGCGTTGCGCGGCAGGAACGCGACCAGGAACGCCATCAGCAGGTAGACGATGGGGAACAGCTCCCCGCCGCCGATCGCCACCACGATGAAGGCCGCGGAGATGAGCCCGCCGCCCAGCTCCAGGTCGTCGCGCAGGTCGATGACCGCGCCCACCGACGAGCGCATCGCCCGGCGCCACGCCGCCATGCCGATGCCGACGAGCAGCCCCACCACCAGGGCCGCCTCCGTCCACCCCAGCGTGTGCAGGCCCCGGAAGCCGCCTTGCGCCAGGTGCACGAAGGTGGCCAGCGCCACCGCCGCGGGGATGGCGCGGAAGAACGCACGCACGAGCTTCGCCGGAGAGGGCACCGCGGGCAGCGAGGTCATGGCGACTCCAGGTGGAAGACGATCTCGCCCGGCTTCACGTAGCCGAGCTCCTCACGCACCGCCTGCTCCAACGTCGCAGGATCCTTGCGCAGCGCCGCGATCTCCTTGCGGAGCGCTTCGTTCTGCGCGGCCAGCGCGCGGTTGCGCTCGCCGAGCGCCTCCACGTCCTGCCGCAGGCGCAGGTACCGCCGGAAGCCCTTGGCGTCCGCCACCGAAGCGAGGCTCAGGGCCACCGCCACCACCGCCGCCACCATCAGGAGCTTTCGCCGGGACGTCATGAGCGCCGGCGAAGGTACCAGCGGCCCCCCTGCCCGCAAGAATTCCGCTCCAGCCCTGTAGCACTCCAGCGCCGGGTCGGAGTCAGTCCTGCTTCAGCAGCTTTTCAATGGCCTTCGCCACGTCCGCCTGGCCTTCGATCCCCTGCCACGCGGCCACCGCGCGGCCGTGCCGGTCCAGGAGCACCGTGCTGGGCAGCGCCCGGATGCGGCCGAAGGCGCTCTGCCCCGCGCGCATCCGCTCGTCGGACAGCAGCACCGGGTAGGGAAAGGCGTAGTGGTCCGCGAACGGCCCCAGCACCCGGCCCTCGTCGATGTCCATCCCCACCGCGACGACCTGGAGGCCCTGGGGGCCGTACTTCTGCTGGAGCTGCGTGAGCGTGGGCTGATCCGCCAGGCACGGGAAGCACCAGGTGGCCGTGAAGGACACCAGCACCACCTTGCCCGGAAGCTGCCGGGGGTCGTAGCGCGCGGGCCCCACCGACGGCAGCCACAGCGCTCGATAGAAGGCGGGCCCGGCGTCCACCGGACCGCCGTGGCGACAGCCGGACACCGCCCCCGTCAGGGCCAGCGCCACCGCGCACGCCAGCGCGCGTCGCCGCACCGGGCTCACGCGCTCAGGCCTCTGTCTCCGGAGGGCCCCCGCGGAGCTGACACTCGCGACACAAGCCGTACAGCTCCATCTTGTGCGACGTCACCGTGAAGCCGTGCTTGCGCGCCACCGCGTCCTGGAGCGTCTCGATGCGGTCGTTCTCGAACTCCACGATGGTGCCGCAGCTCGTGCAGATGAGGTGGTCGTGGTGCTCGCGCCCCGCCGCCGCCTCGTAGCGCGTCTGCCCGTCTCCGAAGTTGCGCGCGTGCGCCAGCCCGCACTCGTTGAGCAGCTTCATGGTCCGGTACACGGTCGCCACGGACACCTTGGTGTCCTGCTCGCGCACCTTGTTCCACAGCTCCTCCACGGAGAGGTGGCCCCCTACCTCGAAGAAGGTGTCGATGATGAGGCTGCGCTGGCGCGTGCTCTTCAGCCCGTGCTGCGCCATGTAGCGCGCCAGGACCTCGTCCTTGTCCTTGTCCGAGGGGCCGTGTGAGTGGGAGTGGCTGTGGTGGTGGGTCGTCATCTGCAATCTCTGAAGCACCCCATGTGTTGGGGTGGGGATGCCTGCTCCCGCAAGACTTTTTCGCCGGCCGGCCGCACCGGGCGCCCGCTCCCCCGCTGACTACCATGGAGTCCGGTGTCTTCGGCTTGCGCCGCGCGTGGGCTGTTTACATTGAGGCCGGACTGGCTCATTGACACCTGTCTGGCCGCGAAGATAGAGGCATCCGCCCTCGTAAACGAGCAATTTTCCGAACCTTTCCATGATCAGTCCCTGGCAGAGAAGACGGCAGCCCGATGACGTACCCACCCCGGTGGCGGTGGCGGTGTCGGACTTCTGCCGACGCGCGAAGGCGCCGGCCCCCGCACAGCAGGTCCGCGAAGCGCTCGCACTCCTCACCGAGGAGGAGGACTTCCGGGTCCGGGCCCTCGCGGATGGTGAACCGGAGACGTCCCCGCTGGGGCCCTTCGCGGTGGTGGACATCCTGCGCGGCGTGACGCCGGCGCTCGCGGCCCAGCGCCAGGAGTGCGGCTACTACGACGTGGCCCAGGAGCTGGCCCAGGTGCGCGAGGAGAAGACCCCGCCGCCCGCGCCCGCTCCCGCCACGCCCGTGTTCGCCCTCCCCTCCTCGCCCTCCGAGGAGGCGGACCCCAAGGCGGGCCGCCGCAAGGGCGCCAAGGCGGAGGCCGCCGCCGTCCAGGAGCGCATCGCCCCCAGGAAGCGCACCTCCGAGGTGGAGGGCGCCGACACCGCCGCGCCCGCCCCGGCCCCGCAGGCGCTGGAGGAGGAGCCCCCGCGCTTCCTCAAGCGCGAGCTGCCCCGCCCCCGCGGCCGGTTCACCCGCGTGGAGGCCCAGCGGCTGTCGTTCTTCGAGCTGACGCGCTCGGAGGGCAAGGAGACGCTGGAGGCCGCCATCGCGGCCACGGAGCACCGGTTCGCGCTCCTGCGCACACTGGAGCACCGCTACAACGGCCCGCGCGGCGAGCTGACCCAGGTGGACATGGAGAACGTGCTGCGCCAGCACGGCATCATGGAGGCGCTGGAGGCCCGCGAGCGCGAGAACCTCCGGACCGCCGTCGCGTCCCAGCGCGGCGCCACCGGCCGGGTGGCCTGGGCGCTGGGCCTGTCCCCCAGCGAGCTCCAGCGGCTCACGCACGCGCTCAAGATGGAGGAGGAGGTGGAGGCGCTGCGCGAGCGCTTCCGCAACGAGGTGCTGGCCACCTCCCACCTCACCCACCGGTTGGACCTGCTCGGCCGGGACAAGTACCTGGTGGACCTGGGCATCCAGAAGCGCTTCGCCGACGCGCTCCGCAAGGACCTGGAGCGGCTGGCGAAGGACGTCCTGCCGGACGCCACGGATCTCCACTCGCTGGCCAACGTCGTGGGCCGCAAGCACGGCGCGCCCGCGGAGCTCATCACCCGCGCCTTCGAGCGCTTGAACCTGGCGGAGGGCCTGCGCAAGCAGCTGTCCGCCCAGGCCTCCTCCCCTTCGCACTGACTCACCGACACGAGGTACCCACCCCATGCCCATCTACGAGTACGGCTGCTCGGCCTGTGGAAAGACCATCGACGTCCTGCAGAAGATGTCCGACCCGACGCCCCCCGCCTGCACCGCGTGCGGCGCCCAGGGCACCCTGAGCAAACTGGTCAGCCGCTCCAGCTTCCACCTGAAGGGGGGCGGCTGGTACTCCGACCTGTACGGCTCCACGAAGAAGGACGGCGGCGGTTCGTCCTCCGCTTCCTCATCGTCGTCCTCGTCTTCTTCCTCGTCGTCGAGCAGCAGCACGGCGGCGGCCAGCGCCCCCGCGGCCGCGCCGAGCGCCGCGTCCAGCGACAAGTCGTAGCGAAGCCGTCCCGCCGCCCCCGGCTGAAAATTCGCTGGGGGCGCGGAGAGGCTTCAGACTGGGGGGCGTGCCCTTTCCTCCCTCGAAGCGTCCCCCCCGCCACTGCGCGCTGTGCGGCCATCCGGAGCTGACGGATGCGCGGGGCCAGGGGCGGTTCCTCCTGGTCGCGGACCCCCATGGCCGCGGCCCCGTGTGCCCTCCGCAGCGTGGCTGCCGTAACGGCAAGCTCGCGGCGTCGGACACGCCGGCGCTGACGCAGGCCATCCGCTAGGCTAAGCAGGCACCTTGAGGTCGCGCGCGTCCCATCCCGCGTGCGTCCAGGTGCCATGCCGCATTCCTTCCGCTCGCTGTCGTCCCTCCTCTGGGTGCCGCTGCTGGCCGCCGTGTCCGTCGGCTGCGCGTCCGCCACCCGCATGTCCCCCGAGGACCGCGCCTCGCTGGACCGGACCCTCACCGGCCCGGACGCGGAGCAGTACCTGCGCGTCTCCGCCTACCTGACGCCCTTCTTCGGGGACGGGTCCAAGCGGCTGCTCACGCCCTACCCGCCCGAGGACGTGCGGCTGGTGGACGACACCCAGGGCAAGCCCATCAACCCCGGCCCCATCCAGGCCACCCTCCCGGCCGGCTCGCGCGTGCGGATCACCAAGGTGGAGTTCCCCACCGCGTGGGTCGTCACCGAGCGCGTCCTCTACTCGCCGCGCACCTGGCCGTGGGTGTACGTGACGGTGGAGGGCGCGCCGCCGGGCGAGCAGGTGGTGCTGGTGCTGCCGCCGAACCTCGACCGGCCGGACGCGTTCCGCACGGAGCTGGAGAAGACGCTGTCGCCCCACCCGCTGACGGCGGAGCTCAACGGCTTCAGCGCGGCGGTGAAGGAGGCCGTGCGCACCAAGACGCTGGTGGCGGACATGCCCGCGGACGCGGTGCGCATGGCGTGGGGCCCGCCGGAGTCCGTGCACCGCACGCTGGAGGGGACCGCGAAGAACGAGGAGTGGCGCTACACCGGCGAGCGCCGCAAGGCGTTCCTCACCGACGGCAGGCTGGTGCGCGCCGAGGAGGCGGGCAGGTCCGCCCTGCCGTGAGGGCCTAGCGCCGGCCGCCGCGGCGGTGCTGCTTCTTGCCGCCGCCCTTGCGCTGGGCCTGGGCCTCGCCCGGCCGGGTGAGGCGGGGCAGCTCGCCGGCCATCACCGGCCAGTAGTCGCCCTTGAAGAGCTCCTCCACCAGCTGCGCCTGGGTGAGCACGTCGCGCTTGAAGAAGGTGGCGCCGCGGCCCATCTCGTCCAGGGAGCCGCGCGCGTCGCTGCCGCCCACGCAGGGCAGCTTGAGGACGTCCGCGGCCTCCACGGCCAGGTCGTTGGCCGTCTGCTTCACCTTGGCGTTGTAGCCCTCCACGGCGCACAGCACCCCGGACAGCGAGCGCACGTAGTCCATGGCGGGGTTGGGCACGTCCCGGTCGAAGGGGCGGGCCGCGACGATGGCCGCGCCCAGCGCCTTCACCTTGGGCAGGCACTCGGCCGCGCTCCAGGGCTTCTCCCGGTTGCTGCCCCACATCTGCACGGGCTCCGGCGCCAGCTCCGGCTTCGGGAAGAAGCACAGGTACTGGCCCCGGTCCGTGACGAGCTCCAGCCCCACGAAGACCTTCACCTTCGACTTCGCGCCGATCTCGAAGAGCTCGTCGCAGCCGTCCTGGGTGTTCGTCTCGGTGAACGCCACCGCGTCCAGGCCGAACATCGCCGCCCGCTCCAGCACGGCGCGCGGCTCCAGTTCGCACCCCTTGGACAGATGGGAATGGGCGTGTAGGTCGATGAGCATGGGCGACGCGTGCCTAACAGGCCTCCCGGGGCCTGTCGAGCCCGCGCGCACAGGCCCTCAGGCGTACGCGTAGGACTGGAAGTTGCCCTGCTTGGCCTGGCTGTTCTTCTCCTCGTAGGTGCGGATGAGGTAGCCCATCAGCATCAGCGAGGACGTGTTCTCCAGCACCCGCGACGGGTCCTTGGAGATGAGGTTGGCGCTGTAGTTCAGGAAGAACTGCGCCAGTTCCTCGCCCGCCTCCTTCACGATGAGGGCGTTGAGCGCACTCGGCTCCATGGTGCGGATGGTGTTGATGAAATCGACCGCCAGGTCCTTCTTCGTCTTCATGTCCACGGTCCTGCCCCCTCTTTCCGCCCTTGCCCCTGGAGCCGGAAATGGCCCCGGGCCCCCCGCCCCAATCCACGAACCGGGTGCGACTGGGTGAACCTATGCATGCCGCAAGGCCTGCA
>JAFADT010000399.1 GCA_023424585.1 Pseudomonadota bacterium | reverse complement strand
CCGGCGTCTGCGTGGCCGGCTCCGCGCTCGCGGCGGACGCGACGGAGGTCTCGCGCAAGCTCAGCTTCAGCGAAGAGGACGTCCAGGCCGGCCTGGACGTGGGCGTGGGCCTGGGCGGCTACACCGGCAAGCTGGGCAATGAGACGGGCGTGGGCGCGCTGTTCAACATCACCGCCAACGCCCAGCCCTGGAAGTACATCGGCGTGGAGGCCGGCTATGAAGGCCAGAACATCCCCATCGATGACGCCCGCGTGCTCGGCGGCAACAACATCTGGCGCAACAACGGCACGCTGCTGGGCAAGCTGGGCCCCGTCATCGACCACAAGTGGCACCCCTTCGTGGGCGCGGGCTTCGGCCTGAGCTACCTGCACGCGTCCTCGGGCTCCCGGGACGTCTACAACAACGACTGGCAGACGGAGGTGCCCGTGGCCGCGGGCATCGAGTACCGCCTGGGCCACCTGGCCGCCGGCGTGCGCGCCACCTACCGCTTCGTCGGTGGCGAGGAGCTGGCCACCATCCCCGGCACCAACGACGACGCCAAGGGCAGCCTCTTCAACGGCAACCTCACCCTCGGCGGCCGCTTCTAGGCTGGCCTCGCGTCCGCGGGAGGTGACGCCCCCGCGGACGCGCCACGGCCTCACAGCTCGAAGCGCGTCATCAGCACCTCCGGACGCGGATCCTCCGTCCACGCGTCCAGCACCGCCTGCGCGGGCGACCGGCCCGAGGCCGCCACCGCCTCCAGCGGCGCGAGCAGCGGCGCGTCCTCCGCGTCCAACCGCTGGAGCCCCCGCTTCGCGATGGCCACCATCTCCCCGGCCAGCCGGTGCAGTTCGCGAGCCCCCAGCTTCCCGGCCAGGCCCTCGCGGCGCGCGGTGTCGTGGAACGCCAGGTGCTCCGTGAAGGTGAGCCGGGGCAGGAGCAGCTCCGCCTCCCCCAGCGCCTGCGCGTCGTAGAGGATGCCGCGCCAGAGCGCGCCCAGGGCGCCCGTCATCGCCGCGCTGGCGCTGTCCGCGCCGCGCACCTCCAGCACCTTCTTCAGCCGCACCTCCGGGAAGAGCGTGGACAGGTGGTCCGTCCAGTCCCCCATGTCCGGCGGCTCGCCCTCGTAGCCCTCCTTCAGGAGCTGGCGGAAGCTGAGCTTCGGGTGGCGGTACTCGCCGTCGCGGCGCAGGAACAGGAGCGGCGCGTCCAGCGCCCAGTCCACATACGCCTGATAGGAGAACGACCCGTCGAACCACGCCGGCAGGTAGCCGCAGCGCGTGGGGTCCACCTCTTCCCAGACGCGGCTGCGGAAGGACATGTAGCCGGCCGGCCGGCCCTCCAGGAGCGGGCTGTTGGCGTACAGCGCCACCAGCAGCGGCGTCAGGCGCGCCACCACCACCGTCTTGCGCACGCAGTCCGCCTCGTCCGCCCAGTCCAGCGACACCTGCCCGGTGGACGTCATCAGCATCATGTTCAGCGCCAGCCGGCCGCGCTCCGGCAGCGTGCGGCGCATCACCTGGTAGCGCGTCTTGGGCATCCACGGCATGTCGCCCGTAGTGCCCACCGGCCGGTAGCCCAGCGCCACCAGCCGCAGGCCCAGGCCGGACGCCGCCGCCTTCGTCTCCTCCAGGTGCGCCAGGTTCTCCTGGTGCGCCTCGCGCGCCGTGCGGAACGGGCTGCCGGACAGCTCGAACTGCCCGCCCGGCTCCAGGGAGATGGCCGCCATGCCCCGCTGCAACGCGATGACCGGCGACTGGGGCGTCTCCCGGAAGGGCTCGTAGCCGCCCGGCGCGATGCGCTCCAGGAGGGCTCCCACCCCGTTCGGTCCCTCGTAGGGCACGGGTTGGGCGGACCCCACGGGATAGATGAACTTCTCGTGCTCCAGCCCGAGCAGGTGCTCGGTCCGGGGCTTCTCCGCCTTGCGAAGCTCTTCCACCAGGGGGGCGGCGGAAGTGAGTGGCTCGGAGGCCACGCGCTTGAGGTCGAGGGACATGAGGGCGCCCTATATAACGGGGCCCGCTGGCCTTGCCCTCATTTGAGCACCCTGCCCCCATGCGTCCTGCATCCCCCGTCCCCGCCCTGGCCCCCCAGCCCCGTCTGTCGGATTTCTTCCAGGGCGTGGGGGTGCTCGGCCGCGCCTTCGGGCTCATCTTCCGCTCGCGCCCCATCCTCCTGCTGTCCAGCCTGTGCGCGGTCCTCACCGCCATCACCCTGGTGGGCCTGGCCGTCCTCCTCTACCGCTACGCCCCCGGCCTCCTGGAGTCCGTGTGGCCCCGGCCCACCTCCTGGTACGGCCGCGCTGGCTGGATGCTCGCGCTCGTCCTGGGCGCGCTGGTCGCCTGGGTCGTGGGCGCCAACGTGGTGCCCCCATTGCTGCTCACCCCGCTCCAGGATCCGCTGTCGGAGGCCACCGAGGCCGCGTGTGCCCACGCGGACGCCGTGCGCTCCCCCGCCTCCTTCCTGCGCGGGATGACGACAGGGCTGTTGCACACGCTCGCCCGCATGGCGCTGCTCCTGCTGGGGCTGGCGGTCCTCCTCCCGCTGAACCTGGTGCCGGGCGCGGGCAGCGTGGCGTTCACCGTGCTGGCCAGCCTGTGGACCATGCTCTGGATGGCGGCGGAGCACCTGGCCACACCCATGACGCGCCACCTGTACCCCTTCGCCGAGGTGCGCCGCATGCTGCGCGAGCGCCGGGCCCTCTGCCTGGGCTTCGGCGCGGGCGCCTACCTGCTCCTGTGGGTGCCCATCCTCAACACCTTCTTCCTCCCGGTGGCCATCGTCGGCGGTACCCTCCTCTACCGCGCGCTGCGGGAGGCCGGGGACCTGGCCCCGCCGCCGGACGCGGGAGGCCCCCCGAGCCCCCTGCCCGCCAGCAGGGCCTGACGCGAAATAAAGGGGGACGCCGGGTGTCCGTACCTCCAGGCCCACCGGGAACGCATTGCCTGCGGCAGACGTTCTCGGTCGCTAGTGACAAGGCCACGCCTTGAAGCACCTGGAAGCCGTGATTAGGCTTGCCCGGCCGCTGCCTGGTCCCTTGGCTCACGTCGAACCGTTCGGATTCACAAGGCTTTTCACGCATCACCGGGGGCGCCTCTCGCGCCCCAGCTGGGATGAACCGCATGCCGCGTATCTTCCGCCGCATCACCGCCGTCGCCGTTCTGTTGGGGGCCTGGGCATTCGCAGGCAGTGACCGAGCGCCCCTCCCGCTCACCGTGGGAGCGGCGGAGGCGGGGCAGGACTCCTGGGACGGCGCGCTGCCGTCCTCCGGCAAGGGCGAGAAGGCCCCTCACGACCTCAACAGCCTCCGCGTCCTCACGAAGGTCATCCTCTACGTGAAGGAGAACTACGTCGACCCCAAGCGGGTGAAGCCCAAGGAGATGATGATCGCCTCCCTGGAGTACGTGGAGAAGAGCGTCCCGGACGTGCTCGTGGACGGCAACCCGGAGACGGGCAAGCTCAACGTCAACGTCAACGGCAAGCAGAAGGAGTTCGACATCTCCCACGTGGACTCCCTGTGGAAGATGTCCTTCGCGCTGAAGGACGTGTTCGACTTCCTGTCCAAGAACATGCGGCCCATCGAGGAGACGCGCGACATCGAGTACGCCGCCGTCAACGGCATGCTCTCCACGCTGGATCCGCACTCGGTGCTGCTGCGCCCGGAGCTGTACCGGGAGATGAAGCTGTCCACCAAGGGTGAGTTCGGCGGCCTGGGCTTCGTCATCCAGATGAAGGAGGGCAACCTCACCGTGGTGAAGGTGCTGCCCAAGACGCCCGCGGCGCGCGCCGGCATCCAGAAGGACGACCGGATCAAGAAGATCGGCGAGGAGTCCACCGTCAACATGGACCTCAACGAGGCCGTGTCCAAGCTGCGCGGCCCGGTGGACAGCCGCATCACCATCACCGTGGAGCGCGACGGCTGGGACAAGCCCCGCAACATGACGGTGGCGCGCGCCATGATTTCGATTGAGTCCGTGCAGCACAAGCTGCTCGCGGGCGGCGTGGGCTACGTGCGCCTGAAGAACTTCCAGGGCAACACCACGCGCGACCTGGAGGCGGCGCTGGCGGACATCCGCAAGCAGGCGGACGCCAAGGGCGGCTTCAAGGGCCTGGTGCTGGACCTGCGCGGCAACCCGGGCGGCCTGCTGGAGCAGGCCATCCAGGTGTCGGACACGTTCCTGTCCAAGGGCACCATCGTCGCGACGGTGGGCTTCAGCGACAAGCTGCGCGAGGAGAAGCGCGCGCGCCCCACGGAGGGCGAGGAGTCCTACCCCATCGCGGTGCTGGTGAACGCGGGCAGCGCCTCCGCGTCTGAGATCGTGGCGGGCGCGCTCAAGAACCTGGACCGCGCGGTCATCATCGGGCGCCAGACGTTCGGCAAGGGCAGCGTGCAGGTGCTCTACGACTTCCCGGACGACAGCGCGCTCAAGCTGACCATCGCCAAGTACCTCACCCCGGGCGACGTCTCCATCCAGGAGGTGGGCATCGTGCCGGACATCCAGCTGGTGCCCACGCGCGTCACCGCGGACCGGGTGGACGTGTTCGCGCCGCGCAAGTCCATGGGCGAGGCGGACCTGGATCAGCACTTCGGCAACCCGGAGTCCACCACCGTCGCCAAGAAGCGCGAGGAGGTGCTGGACCGCGAGAAGCCGGGCACCAGCCTCAAGTACCTGAAGGTGGACGAGAAGGCCGTCCAGGCCGCCGCCAAGAAGGACGAGCCCAAGGAGAAGGTCGCCGCCAAGCCGGGCGCCGCCGCCAAGGACAAGAAGGAGCACGGCCAGAATGATCCGCTGCTGGACGTGGACGTGGCCGGCCAGGGCGAGGACCTGGACGACCAGCTGGACGCGGAGTCCCAGGAGGAGATCAAGGAGGACTTCGAGGTCCAGTTCGCCCGCGACTTCGTCCTGAAGGTGCCGGCGGTGAAGCGCTCCGAGCAGATCGCCAAGGGCAAGCAGTTCGTGGAGCAGAAGCGCAGCGAGGAGGAGCAGCGCATCAACAACGCCATCGCCGCGCTCGGCCTGGACTGGAGCCCCGGCCCCACGCCCAGGAACGTGCAGCTGGACGCCAGCTTCTCCCCGGGCCCCGACGCGAAGATCGCCGCCGGCGAGCAGATGGACATGGTCATCAACGTGGAGAACAAGGGCACCGAGCCGCTCAAGCGCGTGCGCGGCTGGACGGAGAGCGACAACGCGTTCCTCGACCGCCGCGAGTTCCTCTTCGGCGCCCTGGCCCCCGGGGAGAAGAAGTCCTGGAAGGTGCAGGTGCGCCTGCCCAAGGACCTCACCAGCCGCCGCGACGACGTGAAGGTGAAGCTGTTCGACGACAACGGCGCGCTGCGCGACACGCTCGTGTCGGAGCTGTCCTTCGTGGAGCTGCCCCGCCCCACGTTCGCCTTCAACTGGCAGGTGGTGGATGACTGCGCCGAGTGCAACGGCGACGGCGTCGTGCAGCGCGGCGAGGACGTCACGGTGGTGATGGACGTCACCAACACGGGCGTGGGCCCGGCGCTGGACTCGTTCGCGCAGATCAAGAACGGCGGCGACGCGAACATCTTCATCGAGAAGGGCCGCTTCAAGCTGGGCGAGCTGAAGCCCGGGGAGACCAAGACGGCGCGCTTCCAGGTGTCCCTGAAGAAGGGCTACAAGGGCGACACCTTCCCGCTGAAGCTGGCCATCCTCGACGAGCCCCTGGAGGAGTTCGTCCTGGAGAAGCTCCAGCTGCCCGTGAAGGACGGCCCGGTGGCCCCGCTGGAGGCGAAGAAGGGCCTGGTGAAGCTCAACGACAAGGCGGAGCTGTTCGCCGCTCCCACCGCGGACGCCCGTCCGGTGGCGAAGCTGCCGCAGGGCGCGACGCTGGCCCTGGAGGCCACCACCAGGGGCTACTACAAGGTCGCGCTGGACAAGGACCGCTTCGCCTTCGTGCGCACGCAGGACGCGAAGGAAGTGAAGTCCGGCAAGGCCGCGGCGCCCAAGACGGTGGCCTACGCCACCACGCACCAGCCGCCGGACATCAAGCTGGACGTGGATCCGTCCCACGGCGGCGTGGTGGTGAACGGCGACAAGTTCACCCTCTCCGGCGTGGTGAAGGACCCCAACGGCCTGCTGGACGTCTACGTGCTGGTCAACGACCAGAAGGTCTACTTCAAGGCCGTGGACCCCAAGGGCGGCGAGCCCAACACGCTGAAGTTCACCTCGGACTTCGCGCTCAAGGAGGGCAACAACAACGTGCTGGTGGTGGCCCGCGAGAGCTCCGAGTTCGCCAGCCGCCGCACGCTGGTCATCCGCCGCCGCCCGGCGGAGGTGGCGCAGAAGGTGACGACGCCCGCCACCGCGGCCACCCCGACGCTGAAGCCGCGCTAGCAGCGGTCCTCCGGGTCACGCGCCCGGAGCGCCTGACCCACGGGCGGCTCGCTTCCAGCGGACGCTCCCCTCGCGCGAGGGGGCGTTTCCCTGGAGGAGGGCCGCCCGTTTTGTTGACGCTTCACCGAGGGCCGATTTAGGGTCCGCCGGAGGTGGGCGCCCGCTTGGCCGGCATGCGTCCCGGAGGCGTGATTCCCCCATGCGGACGTTCAGTCGATGGCTGGTGCTCGCGACGGCGCTGTCCGGGGCCGCGGCCCATGCGGACGACAACGACCTGGTCCTTTCCCGCTTCGGCGTCCAGCGCCGGGGCGTCACCTCGGTCATCACCGACGCGCAGTTCGCCGAGGCCAGCGCGGACTTCCGCGCCTTCGCGCGCACGTTCGGCGCGGTGATGACGTCCGCGAACCTGATGCCGCCGCGCACCACGGGCCACTCGGGCTTCGCGTTCAACGCGGAGCTGTCCGTGGTGTCGCTGCCGTCCTCGGAGGACGTGGCGCTGCCCACGGAGAAGGAGCAGCCGGGCTCCGTGCTGGTGCCGTCCCTGCACGTGCGCAAGGGCCTGCCCTTCTCGCTGGAGCTGGGCGGGCGCGTGGGCTGGATCGAGAAGAGCGGCATGGTGACGGCCACCGGCGAACTGAAGTGGGCCGTCAACGAGGGCTTCACCTACCTGCCGGACGTGGGCGCGCGCCTGCACGTGACCAAGCTGTTCGGCGCGCACAACCTGGACCTGACCACCACGGGCCTGGACATCGGTGTGGGCAAGCAGTTCCCCCTGGGCGGCATGGTGACGCTGACGCCCTACGGCGGCCTGGACCTCAACTTCGTCAGCGCCACCACGCGCACGCTGGACTTCGACCCGGGCCGCACCCAGACGGACTCGGGGGGCAACGACTCGCGCGACGCGCTGACCAACGCCGCGCCGTATTCGAAGGTGAAGGGGGGCGACAACCTCACCCCTCGCTTCTACGCGGGCGCGCGCTTCGTTGGCGGCGTGCTCCAGCTGGGCGCGGAGCTCTCGCTCACCAGCCTGGGCAGCTTCGAGCAGGAGGGCGCCGGCAGCCGCGACCTGCCCTCCGTCTTCGCCTTCAACACCACGCTGGGCCTGGACTTCTAGTCAGCGCAGGGCCGCGCGCACGAGGCCCGGGCGGTTGGTGATGAGGTAGGACACCCCCAGGTCCCGCAGCACGCGGGCGCGCTGGGGGTCATCCACCGTCCACGCCGCCACGCGCAGCCCGGCCTCGTTCCACGCGGCCACCCGCTCCGGCGTGCACGCCTCGTGGAAGGGGTGCACCGAGTGCGACGACACCAGCGGGCTCAGCGCGTACGCCTGGAGCGCCCAGGGCTTGTCCGGGTCGAGGAGGAAGCCCCGGCGCAGCGTGGGCGCCACCGCCGCCAGCCGGAAGAGGCACAGCGGGTTGAAGCTGGACACCACCACGCGGCCCGCCAGGTCCCGCTCGCGCACCAGCCGGGCCACGCTCGCCGCCAGGCCGCCGTCGTCGAAGCGGTCGCACTTGAGCTCGATGTTGACGAGGAGGTGCTCCGGCAGCGCGTCCAGCACCTCCTCCAGCAGGGGGATGCGCGCGGGGGCGAAGCCCAGGGGGGTGCCCACGTCCGCGCGGGAGAGCTTCCACCAGGGCGTGGTGCGCACCTCCCACGGCTGCCCCGCGAGGCGGTCCAGGTGCTCGTCGTGGCACACCACCACCTCGCCGGAGCCGCACACCATCGCGTCCAGCTCCACGCCGTCCGCGCCCTGGCGCACGGCCTCCGCGAAGGCCTCCAGGGTGTTCTCGGGGGCGTCGGCGCTGGCACCACGGTGAGCGAGCAGGAGCATGGGGGCGCAGTGTGCGCTGGAATGGCCCCCGGGCGCAGCGCCCGCGTGGCGGGCGCGTCCAAGGGTGGACGCGGGCGCGACTTGCCACGCGGGGGCCTTTATTGCAGTGTCCGACGCATGCTGGGCCTCGGAGAGTTCATCGTCCTCGGCTTCATCCTGCTGGTGGTCTTCTCGGCCGCCCGGATGGGGCAGCTGGGCAACGCGGTGGGCAAGTTCGTCTACTCGTTCCGCAAGGCGTCGCGCGGCGAGGACTTGGTGGACGTGAAGCACCTGCCCCACTCGCGCCGGGGCAACACCGACGCGGACTTCACGGAGACGCCCAAGGACCGGCGCTCCTAGAACTCCTCCCCTGTGGGCAGCACCAGGGGACCGGGCGGGCTGCCGGGCGCTGGCGCGAGCAGCAGGCGCGCGGCCTGCTGCCTCAGCGCGGGCAGGAGCCCCGCGTCCTCCACCAGCTCGCGCAGGTCCGGGGTGCCGAGCAGCGGCACCAGCTTGGCGCCCACCTCCGGCGGCAGGTACGGGTTGAAGGCGAGCGCGCGGCGCACCTTGGGGCGCACGGACCAGCGCGGCGACTTCCAGATTTCAACGAGCGGCTCCGGGCGCGCGGGCCTGCGCGCCGCGATGCGCACCACCAGGTCCTCGGTGAGCCGCGGGTTGATCAGCACGTTGCGCAGCACGGCCGGGTTGCTGACGGTGGCCAGGCGCGACAGCACGTCCGGGTCGCGCGTGAGGCGGGCCATCTGCTTCAGGTGCCCCAGGGACTGGTTGGCGGCCTGCGCGTCCGCGCGGGCGGCGGCGTCCGCGTCCAGCTCCTTGCGCGCGGGGCCCTGGGCGAAGAGGTCCGCCACCGCCTCCAGCGACTGCACGTGCGCCATGCGCCGGAGCGCCACCACGTGGGGGATGTGCTCGGCCTCCTGGTCCAACGCGGCCAGGAAGTCCGACAGCACACAGGTGGCGGGGGCCTGCCCGGCGCGGGACAGCGTCAGCAGGTGGCCGATGAGCTCGTTGGTGTCGAACGGCTCGCGGCGGGCCAGCTCACGCGCGGCGGCCTTGCGGCGCACGGCGGCGCCTCCGCCCAGGGCGTGCAGGTGGCGGGCGAGCGCCCGCGCCTCCTCCAGCGACGACATGACGCTTCAACCTCCCGTGCGGTCCGCGGTGGGTTCGGTGGGGATGGGCTCCAGCGTCACCTCCAGCCGGTAGCCGTCGAGGTCCGCGGGGAACTCCTGGAACAGCAGCAGGAAGGGCACC
>JAFADT010000358.1 GCA_023424585.1 Pseudomonadota bacterium | reverse complement strand
GAGCAGGCCCACGCGCCAGCCCTGGGGCCCTGCCATACGCACCTGGAGCGCCAGCGGAGGCAGCACCGGATCCGACGCGGCGAACGCCGTCAGGAGCCTCGCATCGCCCGTCACCCGCTCCGGCGCCGAGGTCGTCAGGAAGGGCGCCAGCCGTCGCCGCTCCTCCGGCGTCATCCCCCCTGCCGCCCACCCATCCACGCGCGCGTACGTCAGCCCCGGCAACGCATAGAGCGAGGCGCGCGACGCCCGCGCCGGATCCACGCCCGAGCGCCGCAGCACCCACAGCGCCGACAGCGTCTCCGCCGTGATGGCGCCGTCCTCCCGCAGCGCGAGCAGCGCCTGCTCCCCCGCATCGTCGGGGTCGACCTCATAGGACGCGGCGAGCGCCATGGAGGGCACCCCCAGCAGGAACAGCCACACGCAGGCGAGGACGGAACGCACGCGGCGGGCCCTCTGCACGAGCGGGACCACCCTTCCCTACAGCGAGGCCCCGACACGGGGCCCATCCCTTCTCCGGACCTGGGGTCCAGGCGCGGGACGGCGGTCCCGCGCGCTCCAGGTGGGCGTGGGCCGGTGCGGCTATGCTGCCGGCCACATCTTCGCGAGGGCCGCCCCGTCCGGCCCCGGAAACAGCGCATGGGCTACGTCCACATCCTTCGCCACTTCCCCTCTCCGCAGGAGGGATTCAACCGCACCGTCCGCATCTACACGCCGGACACCTACGACGCCTGGCAGGACCACCGCTTCCCGGTGCTCTACATGCACGACGGGCAGAACGTCTTCGCGCATCCCGAGTCCGCCGTCTTCGACACGTGGTGCGCCAACCGCGTCGTGGAGGAGGGCGTCCAGGCCGGGAGGCTGGAGCCGTGGATCATCGTCGCGGTGGACTCCGGCCCCGGCCGCTTCCAGGAGTACTCTCCGTGGGACGAGCCGCGCAACGGCGTGTCCGCGCGCGGCGAGGCCTACGGGCGCTTCCTCGTGGAGGAGCTGAAGCCCTACATCGACCGGACGTACCGCACGCGCCAGGACAGCGAGTGGACCGGCGCGATGGGCTCGTCCCTGGGCGGGCTCATCTCGCTGTATCTGGGGTGGAGGTTCCCGCAGGTGTTCGGGCGCATCGGCGCGCTGTCGCCCACGGTGATGTGGAGCCAGGGCCGCCTGTTCGACGCGTGGCGCGAGCACAGCCGCCGCTGGACGCGCATCTACCTGGACGCGGGCGCCACGGAGTCCATCCACGCGGGCGGCATCCCCCTGGACTACGGCCGGGGCACGCGCGACTTCTTCCATCACCTCAAGGGCCTGGGCTACGGCGACCACGAGGTGTCGCTCGTGCTGGAGCCCGGCGGCGAGCACCACGAGAGGGACTGGCAGCGCCGGCTCCCGGGCGCCATGCAGTGGCTGCTCGGGTGAGCCCACGCTCGTGACACGCCGGCCCCGCTCCGTGCCGCCCGAGCAGCGGCAGGTCTACGTGCAGGTCGTGGAAGGCCTGCTCCAGCATGGCCTGAGGGGCCAGGTGTCCCCCCGCCTGCGTGAGCGGCTGCGCCAGGTGGGCGTGGACCTGGACCGGCCGCTGCTGCCGCTCTACCCGGTGCCGCTCTGGGCGCGGTGCCTGGAGATGGTCGTGGAAGAGGTGTACCCGGGCCTGCCTCGCGCGGAGGGCTACGCCCGGCTCGCCCGCGCGCACGTGGAGGGCTACGGGGCCACGCTGCTGGGGCGCGCGGTGATGGGCGTGATGCGCGTGCTGGGGCCCCGGCGCGTGGTGCAGCGGCTGCCGGAGGTGCTGCGCGGCACGGACAACTACACGGAGGCGACGCTCGTGGAGCGCGGCCCCGCGCACTTCGAGCTGCACCTCAACTCGAGCCTCAAGGCGCCCGGCTACGTGGAGGCCCTCTTCGAGGCCCTGCTGGCCGCGGGCGGCGCGAAGGCGCCTCGCGCGACGAAGCGGTACGACGACGGGGAGCGCACCGAGTACGCGCTCACCTGGACGCAGGAGCCGTGAGGCTCACGTCGCCTGGATGAAGCGCACCGCGTCCTGCATGGACTCGAGGTCCGGGTGGCGCGTGAGGTACATCTCCTCGCCCAGCAGCGAGTGGTAGATGGGCGGCAGCTCGCGGTGCACGAGCAGCGACCTGCCCAGCCGCTCGACGATCTGCGCGTGGGAGTGCTTGTAGCGGCGGCCGTGGCGGCGGGCGCTGTGGCAGACGTGGTATCGCGGCGTGTACTGGAAGTCCGCCACCGGGTCGCCGGTCACGACGCGGGCATAGAGCCGGTACACGTCGATGTCGCACGCGTAGTTCATCATGTCCGTCATGAAGCCGCCGGGCGGGCGCAGGTTGGCCTCCAGCACGACGAAGCGGCCGTCGGGCAGGCGGAAGAACTCCAGGTGGAACCAGCGCTCGCGCAGGCCGAACGCGGCGACCACCTGGCGGCCCAGCACGTCGAGCGCGGCGGGGATGTGCTGGAGGCTCCAGAAGGAGATGTCGCGCCGCTCGGTGACGGTCTCCATGCCGCCGTCGCTGTACTCGTGGCTGAGGTTGAAGACGATGACGCCGTGGCGGTCCACGATGCCGTCGTAGGTGACGATGGTGCCGCGCACGAAGGGCTGCGCGACGTAGGACGTGGGCAGCGGGTGGGCGAGCGCGGCGTCCACCTCCGCGTCGCTGGCGACCTTGAAGGTGTGGGCGGCGCCCACGCCCACGTCGGGCTTGAGCACGAGCGGGTAGCCCACGCGGGCGGCGAAGGTCTTCACCTGGTCCGCGTCGCGCACGCGCAGGAGGTCCGGGTGGGGGACGCCGGAGGCGTGGAAGACCTCGGCCATGCCGGACTTGGAGCGCAGCTTGAGGATGTCCGCGGGCTGGAGGCCGGGGACGTGGAAGTCCTCGCGCAGGCGGGCCTCCACCTCCAGCCAGGACTCGTTGAGGGACTCGATGCGGTCCATGCGGCCATGGCGCCAGGTGAGGTAGCCGGTGGCGCGCAGGAGGGCGTCGGAGTCGTTGAGGCTGGGGACGAAGAAGTACTCGCGCAGGGACTCGCGCAGCTCCTGGCGGAGGGACTCGTAGGGGGCGTCGCCGATGCCCAGCACGGCCACCCCGCGCTCGCGCAGCGCGGTGGCGAAGTGGAAGTACTGGGAGGGGAAGTGGGGGGAGATGAAGACGAAGTTCATGGCTCCTGGCGGGCGAGTCCTCCGCTGGGGAGGGACCATAGCGGCCCCGCCCGCGCCCTAGAAGCCCGGTGGGGAACAGTGTCCACCCACGGGGCTCGCGCGGAGGCCCTGTGACGGGAACACTCGCGGCACGGCGGAGGATTCCAAGCCGTCCGTCCACGCACGGGAGGCGAGGGGAAAGCCCACCCTCCCGGAGCTCATCGAACCGCTGGAGAGCGAGGACGTCCGCACGCGCCTCCTGGCGGAGGTGCGCCTGGGGGGCGCCGTACAAGCAGCGCTGGGGCGACCGGAGCGGCGGCCGGCAGCGCCCTCCCTCCGCCCCGGAACCACTCACGGGGCGGAGCCCGGCAGCACGGCGGTCCCTCAGCTCTTCGTCAGCGGGCGGTAGCGGATCCGGTGCGGCTCCAGCGCGTCCGGGCCCAGGCGCTTCTTCTTGTCCGCTTCGTAGTCCTCGAAGTTGCCCTCGAAGAAGAACGCCTTGCTGTCGCCCTCGAACGCCAGGATGTGCGTGGCGATGCGGTCCAGGAACCAGCGGTCGTGGCTGATGACCACCGCGCAGCCCGCGAAGCTCAAGAGCGCGTCCTCCAGGCTCCGCAGCGTCTCCACGTCCAGGTCGTTCGTGGGCTCGTCCAGCAGGAGCAGGTTGCCGCCGCTCTTGAGCATCTTCGCCAGGTGCACCCGGTTGCGCTCGCCGCCCGACAGGTCCTTCACCCGCTTCTGCTGGTCCTGCCCCTTGAACGCGAACCCCGCCAGGTACGCGCGGCTGGGCACCTGCCCCGCCTTGCCCAGGTCCAGGTGGTCCAACCCGCCGCTCACCTCCTGGAACACCGTCTGGTCGCCGTTCAGCGCGTCGCGGCTCTGGTCCACGTACGCCATCACCACCGTCTCGCCAATCCGCAGCTCGCCCGCGTCCGGCTTCTCCGCCCCCGTCATCATCCGGAACAGCGTCGTCTTGCCCGCGCCGTTCGGGCCAATCACGCCCACGATGCCGCCCGGCGGCAGCTTGAAGTTCAGGTCGTCGATGAGCAGCCGGTCCCCATACGCCTTGCGCAGCCCCTTCGCCTCCACCACCAGGCCGCCCAGCTTCGGCCCCGGCGGGATCAGCACCTCGCCCGTCGGGTCGCGCTTCTCCTGCGACTGGTTGAGCAGGTCCTCGTACGCCGCGATGCGCGCCTTGCTCTTCGCCTGACGCGCCTTCGGAGACGCCCGCACCCACTCCAGCTCGCGCTTGAGCGTCTTCTGGCGGTGGCTCTCCGACTTCTCCTCCAGCTCCAGCCGCTTCTGCTTCTGGTCCAGCCAGCTGGAGTAGTTCCCCTTCCAGGGCACCCCCTCGCCGCGGTCCAGCTCCAGGATCCACTCCGCCACGTTGTCCAGGAAGTACCGGTCGTGCGTGATGCACACGATGGTCCCCGTGTACGCCTTCAGCGCCTGCTCCAGCCACGCCACGCTCTCCGCGTCCAGGTGGTTGGTGGGCTCGTCCAGCAGCAGCAGGTCCGGCTTCTCCAGGAGGATGCGGCAGAGCGCCACGCGGCGCTTCTCACCGCCGGACAGCTTCGTCACGTCCGCGTCCCCCGGCGGCAGCCGCAGGGCGTCCATCGCCATCTCCAGCGTGCGGTCCAGCTCCCAGCCGTTCGTGGAGTCGATGAAGTCCTGGAGCTTCGCCTGCTCGGCGAGCAGCTTCTCCATCTGCGCGTCGTCCATGGGCTCCGCGAACTTCGCGCTCACCTCATTGAAGCGGTCCAGCGCCTGACGGATCTCCTTCAGGCCCAGCTCCACGTTCCCCTTCACGTCCAGCTTCGCGTCGAGCTGCGGCTCCTGCGCCAGGTAGCCCACCTTCACCGTGGGGTCCGGCTTCGCGATGCCGAAGAACTCCGTGTCCACCCCCGCCATGATGCGCAGGAGCGTGGACTTGCCAGAGCCGTTGGGGCCAATCACGCCAATCTTCGCGCCCGGGAAGAAGGACAGGTAGATGCCCTTGAGGATGTCCTTGCCGTTCTTGACCTTGCGCAGGTCCTGCATCGTGAAGATGAAATTCTGGGCCATGGCGGCCTCCTGGGATTCGCGAAAAGACGTGAGCGGGGCCAGCGGATAGCAGGGAGCCCCATCCGGCTCAAGGCGCCTGCATGGGCGCCGTGTCCGGCTGGACGGGGCGCGTCACGCGGCCGGGAGCGAAAACGCCTGCTCGCTGACCAGCGAACGCGGGTCGAAGGTGTTAGAGGAAGCGCCCCATGTCCGAGCCCACGACCCCCGCCCTGGAGCTGAAGGGCCTCTCCAAGGCCTACGGAAAGTTCACCGCCCTCCACGCCGTGGACCTCACCATCCGCCCCGGTGAAATCTTCGCCCTCCTGGGCCCCAACGGCGCCGGCAAGACGACCCTCATCGGCAGTGTGTGCGGCCTGGTGAAGAAGTCCGCCGGCACCGTGAAGGTCTTCGGCAAGGACCTGGACCAGGACCCCAACGGGCCCCGCTACCAGGTCGGCCTCGTCCCGCAGGAGATCAACTTCGACCCGTTCTTCTCCGTCGCGGAGTCCCTGCGCATCCAGCAGGGCTACTACGGCCAGCCCCGCGACGACGCGCGCGTCGATGAGGTCCTCACCGCCTTGAACCTCCAGGCCAAGAAGGACTCGCTCACGCGCGCCCTGTCCGGCGGCATGAAGCGCCGGCTCCTCATCGCCAAGGCGCTGGTGCACAAGCCCAGGCTCGTGTTCCTGGACGAGCCCACCGCCGGCGTGGACGTGGAGCTGCGCCGCGACCTGTGGACCTACGTGAAGAAGATCGCCAGCGAGGGCACCACCATCGTCCTCACCACCCACTACCTGGAGGAGGCGGAGGAGCTGGCGGACCGCGTGGGCATCATCAACGAGGGCCGCCTCCTCATGACCGAGGACAAGGCCGCGCTCCTGCGCCGCTTCGGCGAGAAGCGCCTCGTCGTCACCTTCTCCGAACCCCAGGCCGCCATGCCCGCCGCGGGCGCGCGCTTCGCCGCGAACCTCTCCGCCGACGGCCGCACGCTCACCTACGTGGAGCGCGACAACTGCGCGCCCTCGGGTGAGCTGCTCCGCTCGCTCTACGCGGACGGGCTGCCCATCGCGGAGGTGGAGACGCGCCGCTCGCGCCTGGAAGACGTGCTCATCGAGATCCTCCGCGGCCGCCCCTCGCAGGCCGCCTGAACCCACCGCTCCTCAAGCCCCCCCCCATGAACGTCCTCGGGATGCAGACGCTGTTCGCGAAGGAGGTCCGGCGCTTCATGCGCGTGCCGGGCCAGACCGTCCTGTCGCCCCTCATCAGCACCACGCTGTACTTCATCGTCTTCGGCTACTCGATCTCCGGCCGCATCCACGAGGTGGAGGGCCACCCGTACCTGCACTTCATCGTGCCGGGCCTCGTGTTCCTGGGCATCGCCAACAACGCGTTCCTCAACAGCTCCTCGTCGCTGTTCATCACCAAGATTCAGGGCACGGTGGTGGACCTGCTGGTGGCGCCGCTGGGGCCCGGCGAGCTGATGGTGGGCTTCATCGGCGGCGCCATGGTGCGCGGCCTGGTGGTGGGCCTGCTCACCTGGATGGTCGCGGCGGTGTTCTCCGGCTTCAGCCTGGTGCACCCGCTGGCCACGCTCTACTTCCTCCTGCTCGCCAGCTACGTGTTCAGCGTGCTGGGCATGCTCGCCGCCGTGTGGGCGGAGAAGTTCGAGCAGATCAACTTCTTCCCCACCTTCGTCATGCTGCCGCTCACGTTCCTGGGCGGCGTCTTCTACTCGGTGCGCGAGCTGCCCTCGCCGTGGAACCACGTCAGCCTCTTCAACCCCATGGTCTACATGGTGGAGGGGCTGCGCTACGGCATGCTCGGCAGCAGCCTGTTCTCGCCGCTCGTGGGCGGCGCCATCCTCGCCCTCACCGCCGCCGTCGCCACCGCCCTCACGTACGCGGTCCTTCGCTCCGGGTACAAGATGAAGGCCTAGACGTCAGGAGCCCGCCTGCCGCCTCCACGGGTAGGAAGGCGGGCCCCTCCCCGGCGGACAGAAGCTCTGTCTTTTTGGAAGTCGGCTGTTTCCCGCCCGGTGAGAAAGAGAGGTATCCTCCCGGACACCCATGGCGGTGGTCTTCGGGAAATACGAGCTGCTTCGAAAAATCGCGTCGGGCGGAATGGGACAGGTGTTCCTCGCCCGGGAGCACGGGACGGGCTTCGAGCGACTTGTCGTCCTCAAGCTCATCTTGCCCCACCTCGCCGAGGACGAAGAGTTCCTGGACATGTTCCTGGAGGAGGCGCGGCTGGTGGCGCGGCTCTCCCACCCGAACCTCATCACCATCCTGGACCTCACGGAGATCGAGGGCCGGCACTGCCTGGCCATGGAGTACGTGCAGGGCGAGGACGTGCGGCGCCTGGACCGCTTCGCGCGCAAGCAGGAGCGGCCGCTGCCGGTGGGACTGGTGGTGCGCATCATCGCGGACGCGGCGGCGGGGCTGTCCTACGCGCACAGCGCGCGCGACGGGCACGGCCAGCCGCTGAAGCTGGTGCACCGGGACGTGTCGCCGCAGAACGTGCTCGTCGGGTTCGACGGGGGCGTGAAGGTCATCGACTTCGGCGTGGCGAAGGCGGCCACCAGCGGGCAGCAGACGGCGACGGGGGTGCTCAAGGGCAAGTACCCGTACATGTCGCCGGAGCAGGCCAACGGGATGGCGGTGGACGGCCGGAGCGACCAGTTCGCGCTGGGCGTGGTGATGTGGGAGCTGCTCACGGGCAAGCGCCTCTTCAAGGGCGACACGGACCTGATGACGCTGCGGCTGGTGCGCGACTGCCAGGTGCCGCCGCCGTCGCAGCTCAACCCCCGGCTGCCGCCGGGCCTGGATGAGGTGGTGCTCAAGGCGCTGGCGCCCACGCCGGAGGGCCGCTACGCGGACTGCGCCGCGTTCCGGCTGGCGCTGGAGGACTGGGCGCTCAACCTGCGGCTGCCGTCCAGCAGCGCGCACCTGGCCGCGTACCTGCGGGAGCTGTACGCGGAGCGCATCGCCGCGGAGGCGGACCCCGCGAAGCTGGACCAGCTGGCCGAGGACGTGGACCTGGACGCGCAGTCCAACTCCTCGCGGGACGGGATGCCCACGTCGGGTGCGCGAGGGCAGGCCGCGTCGCGCGCGTCGAAGCTGGTGGGGCCGCCGTCCCGTCCGCCCACGCGCGTGGAGCCGGAGAAGACGCGGAACACCGCGGCGCTGGTGCCGGAGCCGCCGAAGCGCCGCGCATGGCTGCCCTACGTGGTGGGCGGCGTGGCGCTGGTGGCGGGTGGCGCGGCGGTGGTGCTGATGCGCGACGGCACCGAGACGGCGACGCCGCCCCCGGTCG